>CACKPP010000008.1 GCA_902602105.1 uncultured Pelagibacteraceae bacterium | reverse complement strand
TTACAACACCTACAATTCAAAAAGTTCAGCTTTAAAAAATGCAAAAAAAATAATTAAAGAAACGAAGTGTGATGCTGTAAAATTAGAAGGTGGAAAAAGTATTATCAAACAAGTTAAATTTTTGATAAAGAATAAAATACCAGTAATGGGTCATTTAGGTCTATTGCCTCAAACAACCAAAGGTAAATTTAAATCAAAAGGAAGAACAATTAGAGAAAAAAAAAAATTAATAGCTGACTCGATATTACTTCAAAATAGCGGAGTTTTTTCAATTGTTTTAGAATGTATTAAATCATCTACAGCCAAACAAATTACTGGAATATTAAAAATACCAACTATAGGTATTGGATCTTCAGTTAATTGTGACGGTCAAGTTCTTGTAACAGATGACTTAATAGGATTGAATGACACAAAAATTAAGTTTGTAAAAAAATTTGTTAATATCAAAAAATATTTAATTTTAGGTTTAAAAAAATTTTCTTTTGAAGTAAGATCTAAAAAATATCCTTCAAAAAAACACTCTTATTAAAAATATTTTTTAAACTGCTCATTTATTGATAAGATATCTAAATCTGCAAGTCCTCCAATTACCAATTGGATTGCAACGATTAGGATAAAGCCTAGACCAATATAAACAATCCATAAATGTTTTTGAATATAGTTTGCAAGATATGTTGCTAAAGCTCCTGTTAGAATAACCGAAAGTACTAGTCCGAAGATCATAAAACCAAAATTTCCTTTAGCTGCACCAACTACTCCAATCACATTATCAAAACTAATCATTATGTCTGCAAACAAAACTTTATAAACACTTTGTATAAAAGATGGTTCTTTTGATTTTTTAGTTTGCAATTTTGTCTTTTTAATTTCAAAGAGGTCTTTTCTCAAATCATTTACTATCCAAATTAAAAGTAGACCACCTAATATCTTTATAAAGTAGAATTCAAACAAATAAGTAGCAAAAAGAGCAAATATAACTTTAAAAATTAAAGCACCAGCGACACCCCATAAAATTATTTGTTTTTTATTTTTTGGAATAAAATTT
Source organism: uncultured Pelagibacteraceae bacterium (assembly GCA_902602105.1). The sequence continues at coordinate 21,569 of CACKPP010000008.1, read as the reverse complement.
GCTGAAATGACACCAATGATTATTGCATTATCTGCTGTTAAGATAATCGTTATGAAAATAATTTGAGCTAATATAAGTAATTCTTCAAACAAAGTAGGTCTATTCTATTAAATATTATAAATAATTCAATTAAAAGTGGTATTATTTTTTTATTGATAATTTTTTTAATACATAATGAAATGCATTTAAAAAAAATGGAGGACAAATGAAAGTCATAAAATATCTAATAACTATTTTAGTTTCATTATTTTTGTCAATTAATCTTGCTATTGCAGAGAAATGGGACATGGCTCTAGCTTATGGAGCTGGTAATTTTCATTCTGCTAATGCAGCCGAATTTGCAAAAAATGTGACTGAAAAAAGTGGGGGTAAATTAACAATAGTCACTCACCCTGGTGGCTCATTATTTAAAGGAGGAGAAATCTTTAGAGCAGTCAGAACTGGTCAGGCACAAATCGGTGAAAGATTCATGTCTGCTTTAGGAAAAGAAGATCCATTACTTGAAGTGGATTCTCAACCTTTTTTAGCAACATCTTATTCAGACGCTTTAAAATTATATAAGGCCTCTAAAGACGAAATTGTAAAAGGTTTAGATGAGAAAGGACTAGTATTTTTATATGCAGTTCCCTGGCCTGCACAAGGTTTGTACAGTAAGAAACAAATTAACTCTGTAGCTGATCTCAAGGGTTTAAAATTTAGAGCTTACAATTCTGCAACAATTAGAATTGCTGAGTTAACTGGAATGGCACCTACAAAAATTGAAGCTGCTGAAATAAGTCAAGCTTTTTCAACAGGAGCTGTTGAAAGTATGATTACATCGCCAACGACTGGAAAAAATTCTAAGATTTGGGAAAACGGTGTTAAGTATTTTTATGATATTGCAGCTTGGTTTCCAAAAAATATGGTGATCGTTAATAAAGATGCATGGAATAAATTGGATAAAGCAACTCAAGACTTGGTAATGAAACAAGCAACTTTAGCTGAAAGAAAAGGCTGGCAGTTATCAAAACAAGGTAATGTCGGGGATAAAAAAGCTTTAGCTAATGCTGGTATGGTTGTTGGAACTGTTAATTCATCTTTACAAGCTCATTTTGAAAAAGTTGGAGAGACTATGGCTAATGAATGGTCTCAAAAAGCAGGATCAAGAGGAGCTGCTGTTTTATCAGCATACAAATAATTTAATTCATTCTATACTTAAGGCCACTTAATATATTTAAGTGGCCTTAAATCATTATGTTTAGATCTTTAGATAAAAATTTAAATAAACTCTATAAATTTTCAGGTTATATAGCTGCAATATTTTTAATATTAGTAGCAGTATTTATTCTTACAGGTATTTCATCAAGAATATTTGGTTTTTATATAAGAGGTTTAGCAGAATATTCAGGGTATTGCATGGCTTCCGCATCGTTTTTTGCTTTAGCCTATACCTTTATTGAAGGTGGTCATATACGTATTACTCTTTTTCTAGAAAAACTATCGGGCAATAAAAAATGGGTGACTGAAATTTGGTGTTTATCAATAGCAAGTTTTTTTTCAGGATACCTAGCATTCTACTTCATTAAAATGCTTATTATATCTTATAAATTTCAAGAAAGGAGTGAGGGTGCAGATGAAATATTAATTTGGATACCTCAAACAAGTGTAGCTATTGGCTCTACAATATTTTTTATAAGCGTCTTTCACAAATTTATTCTAACAATAAAAAAAAATTAAATGGCTGAAATTTTTTTAACAATTTTTTTTATCAGTGTTTTATTATTTTTTTTAGGCACTGGAATCTGGGTTGCTTTAAGTATGGTAGGCGTTTCAGCAATTGGAATGATGTTGTTTACTTCTAGGCCAGTAGGAGATGCAATGGCAACTACTATATGGGGAACTTCATCATCATGGACTTTAACAGCTTTACCATTATTTGTTTGGATGGGTGAAATATTATTTAGAACTAAACTTTCAGAAAATTTATTTAAAGGTCTATCTCCTTGGATGCAAAAATTGCCTGGAGGACTTATACATGTAAACGTTGTAGGGTGTGCATTATTTGCAGCTATATCTGGTTCATCAGCTGCAACGGTTGCTACTGTTGGAAAAATGTCCATTCCTGAATTAAGAAAAAGAAATTATCCAGAAAAGATATTGCTAGGAAGTTTAGCTGGTTCAGGAACACTAGGATTATTAATACCTCCATCAATTATTTTAATTATTTATGGCGTCGCAGTTCAAGAGTCCATAGCAAAATTATTTATTGCTGGAATTATTCCGGGGATAATGATTGCATTAATTTTTATGTCTTACGTAATTATTTGGTCATTAATCAATAAAAAAGAAATGCCAAAGATTTTAGATGAGTATTCATTTTTTGAGAAAATCAAAAGATCAAAACAACTTTTGCCAGTGATATTATTAATTTCTGCGGTGATTGGATCTATATATACTGGAATAGCAACTGCTACTGAAGCAGCTTCATTGGGTGTTGTGGGAGCTTTAATTTTATCTTACCTACAAAAAAGTTTAACATTTAATACATTTAGGTCTTCTTTATTAGGTGCAACCAAAACCTCATGTATGATAGCATTTATATTAGCAGGTTCGACATTTTTGTCTTTAGCAATGGGATTTACTGGATTACCTAGAAATTTAGCAATCTGGATCCAAAGTATGGATTTATCTCCTTATGTTTTAATTATAGTTTTAATGATTTTTTATATCATTTTAGGAATGTTTCTTGATGGCATATCTGCAGTGGTATTAACAATGGCAATAATTGAACCTATGATCAGACAAGCTGGGTTTGATATGATTTGGTTTGGGATTTTTTTAGTTATTGTAGTTGAGATGGCTCAAATAACACCTCCTGTTGGATTTAATCTATTTGTCCTTCAAGGGATGGCAAACAAAGATATGGGTTTTATTGCTAAAAGTGCTTTCCCGTTATTTTTATTAATGATTTTAGCAGTTATACTTGTAGTAATTTTTCCTGAAATTGCTTTGTGGATGCCTGAGAAGATGGTTCAAAATTTAAATTAATATTTTGATTTTTTCGTACCAGAAATAATTTCTTTTAATTCAGAATATTCTTCACATTTACAGTTAGCTAAAACTTGCAATCTTTCTTTTGCTAGATCAATTCTGTTTGTCACAACATAAAGTTCACCAAGATATTCATTAATACCTGTATGATTAGGATTTAAATCTAAACCTTGTAAATAATATTTTTCACCATTTACATAATCCCCAAGTTTTCTGGTAGTAAAACCTAAATAGTTCAATGTGTCTGCGTTATTAGGTTTATTTTTATTTGATTTAATCAAAAGTTTTTGAGCTTTTAAATAATTTTTTTTTGCTTTATTAGCTTTATTTTTTTGTTCAAATTTCTTTGCAGATTCGATTAATTTGACTGCTTTATCATAATTTGAACTTGAACTTGAAGTAGAAGAAGATCCAGCTGAGTACAAATTATTCGTTAAGAATAAAGTAACAAACAATGTTAAAATAATTTTTTTCATATTTAGATAAATTTTTTCATTTTATTTAATGGTTTTAATTTAAGTTTATTATCTAACAGATTTTTTCTTATTGATTTAGCTGTAGCTAATGAACTTAAGTTATCACCATGTATACATATAGAGTCAATTTCACAAGGTATCTGTTTCCCACTGTGACAATTAAGAGCCTGAGTTTTAACCATCTTTAAAACATGTTTTTTTGCCTCTTCTGGGTCAGTAATCAAAGCATGTGATTTTTTTCGAGAGACTAAATTACCGTCATCTTCATAATTCCTGTCAGCAAATATTTCACATGCAATTTTCATATTAAATTTTTTTGCAGCCTCCTCCATTTTTGAACCTGTTGGAACGAGATAAATTAAATCTTTATCAATTTCAGTTATAACTTTCGCAATAATTGTCGAAAGTTCCAAATCTTCACACGCCATATTATTTAACGCACCATGAGGCTTTATATGAGTAACTTTATCACCGTGATTTGATGCAATAACTTGTAGAATTTCATATTGATCAATTAAAAGTTTTTTAATTTCGCCTGAGGATAAATTCATTCTTTCTCTTCCAAAATTTTCAGGATCATTGAAAGATGGATGTGCTCCAATACTAACCCCATTTTTCTTTGAAATATTTACAACCTGATTCATTGTTTCTTCATCTCCAGCGTGGAAGCCACAGGCAATATTTGCTGAATTTACTATTTCAAGTAAATCAGGATCATGCTTATTTGAATGGTGTTTTGATTTTTCACCTAAATCGCAATTGATATTAATTTCCATAGTAATAATTCTTGAAGTATAACATGTCATGATAAAAAATATATCAAATCTTGGTGACGCAGCTTTATATTGTGATTTTGGAACCGAGGTAAATAAAGAAGTAAATAATAAAGTAATACGTTATTTTAAAAGTATTCAAAAAGAAAATTTTGATGGCATTAATAATTTAACTCCATCTTATAATAAATTAATAATTTCTTTTGATTTACGTAAAAAAAATTTTCAAACTATCAAAAAATTAATCGAAAATTTGAATATTATCAATGATGATAAGTTAGAGAGTAACAAAATTAAAATTCCAGTCTGTTGTGATGAAAAATTTTCACTGGACATAAAAAGACTAGAGGAAAAATTAAAAATAAGTCGTGATAAAATTTATGAAAAATTTTTTAATAAGGAATTTTTTTGTTACATGACCGGTTTCATTGCGGGGATGCCTTTTTTGGGTGATCTAGAAACTGAATTGCGAGCAAAACGTTTAGAGACACCTAGGGTAAAAGTACCAAAAGGTTCTGTTGGAATTACAGAACAATTCGCAAATGTTTATACTTTTGAAAGTCCAGGTGGATGGAATATCATCGGGAATACACCAAGTGTTATTTTTGATAGCTCTAAGGAGAATAATCCAAATTTAATTAACCCAGGTGATACAATCACTTTTGAGCAAATCACAAAAGATCAATACAACAAATACAATGAATAAAAATTATTTTGAGATTAAAAGAGCTGGAATAAATACAACATTTCAAGATCAAGGTAGAAGCAATCTTTATCATATCGGCATTCCATTTAGTGGGGCAATGGATAATAGAAATTTTCAAATTTCTAATAAACTTGTTGGGAATGAAACAAATTCTCCCGTAATTGAATTCGCTTACCAAGGTCCATTGTTAAAGTATTTTGGTGACGATATTAAATGCGCAATTGCAGGAGATGTAAAATTTATAATTAGAAAAAATGATAATGATATTGAGGGGAACTGTTATCAATCTTTCACATTAGAAAATGGTGATGAAATAGACATTGTAACAACTAATAAATCTGTTTATGGATATTTAGCAATTAGTGGTAAATTTAATTTAGAATATCAATGGTCTAGCTGCTCTATTAATACAAAAGCAAATATAGGTTCGAATAATGGAAAAAGAATAGAAAATGCACAAAAAATATATATTTCTAAAATTAATAAAAACTTAAATGATAAAAAACTAAATTACATAAATACAAAAATAGAAAAAATTAGAGTTATAAAAGGAACAAATTTTAATTATTTTTCTGATGAGGGCAAGAATATTTTTTTTGATAAGGAGTTTGTTGTATCAAAATTATCAGATCGTATGGGAATGAGATTAGATGGACCAAAAATCGAAAATATTGCTGACACCAACATAAAATCTGAAGGTTTAATAAAAGGAGTAATTCAGGTACCTGCAGATGGAAATCCAATTATTATGCTTTCTGATCATGGGACTATTGGAGGTTATCCTAAAATAGGAGTTGTTATCAGTGCTGATTATGACAAGTTGGTTCAACTTATGCCGGGTTCAAAAATTAAATTCCAAGAAGTCGAATTATCTAGCGCGGAAACTTTATTTAAACTATATGACTTAGAGACTCAAAACTTAATTTCACAAATATAATGACTTTCATAAGAAACTTACCTGGCCCATTATTAATCTTTTTAGGAGCATTAAGTTTAAGTTTTGGTGGATTACTTGTTAAATCATTTGAGGGCGCAACTTTATGGCAAATTTTATTTTGGAGATCTTTATTTTTTTCTCTTACTGTTTTAGCATTCTTAATTATTAGCTATAAAGGAAAAACTTTGAAATCATTCTACGTTTCAGGTTTACCAGGATTTTTTGGTGGAATAATATTATCTATCGGTTTCTGTGGTTATGTATTTGCAATGTATAATACGACAGTTGCAAATACTAATTTTATAATTTCACTTCAAATACTATTTCTTTCAATATTTGGGTATTTTTTTTTAAAAGAAAAAATAAGCACTACAACTTTAACTTCAATTATTTTAGCAATGACAGGTGTGGTATTGATGGTTGGAAATTCACTCACACCAGGTGAGTTATCTGGAAACCTAGCAGCATTTTCAATGCCAATAGTTTTTGCAATTTTAATTATAATAATTAGAAAATATCCGACTGTAGACATGGTCCCTGCTCAATTTGTAGCTGGAGCATGTTCATGTTTAGTTGGGTTTTTGCTATCAACTAAAATAATGATATCCTCTCATGATATTTTTTTAGGCTTTCTAGCTGGTTTTTTTCAAGTTGGTTTTGGTTTTATATTTATTACAATTGGAGCAAGAACAACTCCTTCTGCTACGGTTGGAATAATTATGCTTTCCGAGTCTGTGCTTGGTCCGATATGGGCATTTCTTTTTGTAAGTGAAAGACCTTCAATGTTTGGATTAATAGGAGGTGCAATTATACTTTTTGCTGTATTACTTCAGTTTTATTCACTTTTAAATAAACGAAAAAAAATTGTTTCTGATTGACTTTTTCACATACATGTAAGATTATTCTTCTACGGGAGAGACTACAGAATATCGTAGCGCCGAAGGAGCAACCACCCAGGAATCTCTCAGGTAAAAAGGACCGTAATATATTAACTCTGGAAAGAGATTTAGTTCTCGCCGAAGGAGCAAAACTCTCAGGCAAATATACAGATGGGTACAAAGAGTTAATATGGATATAAAAAAAACATCGCTGTACCAACTACATCAAGAAAACAGTGCAAAATTTGTTGAATTTGCAGGCTATCAAATGCCAATTCAATATTCTGAAGGTATAGTAGAGGAACATAAATTCACAAGGAATCATTCCGGTATTTTTGACGTTTCTCATATGGGTCAATTATTTATTTATGGTGGTAAAGACCTAATCAAAGATTTAGAAAAAATCTTTCCTTTAGATTTAGAAAATTTAAAATTAAATCACTCAAAATATAGCTTCTTGATGGATAAAGATGCTGGGATACACGATGATTTAATTATAACAAAAACAAATGAAGGTTTTTTAATAATCCTTAATGCAGCATGCAAAGATAATGACTTCAAAATTTTAAAGGGATTTCTAAAGGAAAAGTACAAAATGATTTTGGATGAAAATAGATCTTTAATTGCAATTCAAGGTCCTAAATCATCACAAATTCTAAATGATGTTGTTGATGGAGTAAAAGATCTTAATTTTATGTCAGGAGACTGGTTTTCATTTCAAGATCACAAAATTTATATTACTCGATCTGGGTATACAGGGGAAGATGGCTTTGAGATATCGGTCCCGAATGATTTTGTAGATAAGTTAACCAGAGAATTGATCAACAAAGGATCCAAGTTAATAGGTTTAGGAGCAAGAGATACTTTAAGATTAGAAGCTGGTTTATGTTTATATGGCCATGACCTTGATAAAGATAAAACTCCAGTGGAAGCAAATTTAAAATGGGCAATTTCAAAAGAAAGAATATCCAAGGGAGATTTTATAGGCTCTGATATAATCATTAAACAATTAAATAATGGGGTTAGTAAAATTAGGGTTGGAATTAAACCTGAGGGAAGAATAATTGCTAGAGAAAAAACAAAGATATTTAATCAATCAGATGTTCATATTGGAGAAATTACAAGTGGTACATTTGGACCAAGTGTAAATGGACCTGTGGCGATGGGTTATATAGAAAATGAATTTTCAAAAAAAGATACAAAAGTTTTCTTAGAAGTAAGAGGAAAAAAACATCCAGCAAATATTTGTGGATTACCGTTTTATAAAAAAAGTTACGTGAAAGGGGCAACAAAATGAGTGAAGTAAAATATTCTAAAGAACATGAGTGGATTAAATTAGAGGGAGATGTAGCAACAATTGGAATTACAAAACACGCAACTGAGATGGAACTGCTGGTGTTGTTGAGTCGACGAAAGCTGCTAGTGATGTATACACTCCTGTGAGTGGTGAAGTAGTTGATATAAATCAAGCTATAGTCGATGATCCATCAAAGATTAATCAGGATCCAGAGGGTTCAGCATGGTTTTTTAAACTTAAAATAAAAGATCTATCAGAAATGGATACTTTAATGAATAAAGACGATTATGATAAATTTGCAAAGGAGACTTCAGCATAATGTTACCAAATTCAGAAAAAGATTTTTTAAAACGACACATTGGACCTTCTAAAGAAGACCAATCTAAAATGTTAAAAGAATTAAATTATAAATCATTAGATGACTTAATTGACAATACTGTTCCAGAAAAAATAAAATTTAAAGGCGAACTTAATATTGGTGAGTCAAATTCAGAATACGAGGCTTTAAGAAAATTAAGAGTAATGTCTAAAAAAAATCAAGTTTATTCAAATTTTATTGGTATGGGTTATTATGGAACATATACACCCTATGTAATCTTAAGAAATATATTAGAAAATCCAGGTTGGTATACATCATATACTCCTTATCAGCCTGAGGTAGCCCAAGGAAGACTTGAGATGTTATTGAACTTTCAACAAATGATCGTTGACTTTACAGGAATGGATATTGCTAATGCTTCTTTATTAGATGAGGGAACAGCTGCAGCAGAGGCTATGGGTTTAAGTCATAGACTGAATAAAAGTGATAGTAATTTAGTTTTTGTATCTGAGAATTGTCATCCTCAAACAATTGATGTAATTCAGACGAGAGCTGAACCAATGGGTTTAAAAGTTCTTGTTGGAAATGAGGGTAAAGTTTTAGACCAGTTAAAAGAAGATTTAGTTTGTGGAATTTTACAATATCCTGGGACTTTAGGAGATATTAAAGACCCAAGTGAAGCGATTAGTAAAATTCATAAAAAAAATGGAAAAGCTGTATTAGCTTGTGATCTATTAGCGTTAGCAAAATTAAAAACACCAAGAGAACTTGGTGCTGATATAGCAGTTGGAAGCTCTCAAAGATTCGGAATTCCAATGGGTTATGGAGGTCCCCATGCAGCCTTTTTTGCAACAAAAGACGAATACAAAAGATCAATGCCAGGAAGAATTGTTGGTGTATCAGTTGATAGACATGGTAATAAGGCATATAGATTATCTTTACAAACTAGAGAGCAACATATCAGAAGAGACAAAGCGACAAGTAATATTTGTACTGCCCAAGCTTTATTAGCAATTGTGTCAGCAGCATATGCTATTTATCATGGCCCAGATGGAATTAAAAATATTTCTGAGAGAGTATCTCAATTAGCAAAAAGTTTTGCTGATAAAATAAAACAGTCTGGATATGAACTTTATTCTAATTATTTTTTTGATACTGTAACAATTATTACTAAAGAAAAGACTGATCAAATTTATAAAAATGCTTTGGATCTAAAGGTGAATATCAGAAAAGTAAATTCAAATATGCTTGCAGTTTCTTTTGATGAGAGAAAAAATGTTTACAGAGTAAATCAACTATTAAAAATTTTTAATGCAGCAGAGTCAATCAAAAAAGAAGATCCTTCAGTAAAATTGCCCAATCTACCAAAAAATTTATTAAGAACTTCAAAATATTTAGAACATCCAGTTTTCAATTTATATCACTCAGAAACTGAAATGCTCAGATATCTAAAAAGGTTAGAGGATAAAGATATAGCATTAAATAGAACAATGATTGCACTTGGTTCATGTACAATGAAGTTAAATGCTGCTGCCGAAATGATTCCAATTTCTTGGAAAGAATTCGCAGAGCCTCATCCATTTGTTCCAATTGAACAAATGGAAGGGTTTAGAGATTTATTTACTGATCTAAAAAATTGGTTGCGATCTATAACTGGTTTTTCAGGTGTTTCTCTACAACCCAACGCAGGTGCTCAGGGTGAATATGCAGGATTAATGGTTATCCGAAAGTATCATTTAGATAGAGGTGAGGCTAATCGTAATATTTGTTTAATTCCAAGTTCAGCACATGGCACTAATCCAGCTAGCGCACAAATGGTTGGAATGAAAGTTGTTGTTGTTAATTGTGATAAAGAGGGAAATGTTGATTTTGATGATTTAAAGAAAAAAGCAGAACAACATTCTGTAAACCTTGGGGCATTAATGGTAACTTACCCATCTACCCATGGAGTATTTGAAGAAAAAATAACTGATATTTGTGATTTAGTTCACAAACATGGTGGTCAGGTCTACATGGATGGAGCTAATTTAAATGCATTGGTTGGAATCGCTAAGCCTGGAAATTTTGGTCCAGATGTTTGTCATATAAACTTACACAAAACTTTCTGTATTCCACATGGTGGAGGAGGGCCTGGAATGGGACCTATTGCATGTAAAAGACATCTACAAGCTTATCTTCCTAATCATCCAGTAATAAAAGATTGTGGGCCAACAACTGGAATTGGAGCAGTTTCAGCAGCCCCTTGGGGTAGTTCAAGTATTCTATCAATCTCTTGGATGTATATTAAAATGATGGGATCAGAAGGATTAAAGCTTGCTTCTCAAGTTGCAATATTAAACGCCAATTATATCGCTCATAGACTAAAAGATCACTTTCCTATTTTGTATAAAGGGTCAAACGGTAATGTTGCACACGAATGTATTATTGATATTAGAAATATAAAATCAGAAACAGGAGTAACGGAGGAAGATATTGCAAAAAGATTAATAGATTTTGGATTTCATGCACCAACAATGTCATGGCCTGTGGCTGGTACCATGATGATAGAGCCAACTGAAAGTGAAGGCTTGTCAGAACTTGATAGATTTTGTGACACGTTAATTAAGATTAAACAAGAAATTGAAAAAATTAAATCAGGTGAATTTGATAAAATTGATAATCCAATTAAAAATGCACCTCATACAGACTCTGAGTTAGCTTCAGATAATTGGGATCATAAATATTCTAGAGAGCAAGCTGCTTATCCAGCTAAATTTTTAAGAGCTAATAAATTTTGGCCTCCAGTAGCAAGAGTAGATAATGTGTATGGAGATAAAAATATCTTTTGTACTTGTCCTAGTATGGATGAATTTAAAGAAGATGCAGCATAAGCATTAATGAAAATTGCGGTTATTGGTTCAGGTATTTCAGGACTAAGTGCAGCTTATTATTTATCTAAAAAACATCGTGTAGATATTTTTGAGAAAGAGAATTATTTTGGCGGACACTCATATACAATTGATCTTACTTTTGGATCAAAAAAAATATCAGTTGATATAGGTTTTATTGTTTTTAACTTTAAAACATATCCAAACTTAATTAATTTTTTTAAGGAAAATAATGTTCAAATTGAAAAAAGCAACATGTCTTTTTCTGTTTCAGTAGATAATACAAATTTTGAGTATTGTGGAAAAGGCCTGGGCGGTATATTTTCAAATAAGTCAAATCTATTTAATATTGAATTCTTAAAAATGTTTTTTGATATAATTAGATTTTATAAAAAAAGTGATCAAATATCTATTTCAGATGAAAATAAAACTTTAGGTGAATATTTAAAAATTAATAGATTATCTCAAACATTTATTAATTATCACATTATACCAATGGTATCTGCAATTTGGTCGATGCCTCCATATGAGGCTAGCAAAATGCCAATAAATTTTTTTTTGAAATTTTTTCAAAATCATGGACTTTTTAAATTAAAAAATAGACCTGAATGGTACACAGTTACAAATAGAAGTAGATCTTATGTTAATAAGATTATCTCTAAAGTGAGTGGAGAACATTTTAAAAATTATAAAATTACAAAAATTAAAAGAAAATCTACTGGTGTAAATTTATATTATGGTGGAGAAAATGAATTCTTTGATTATGATAAAGTAATACTAGCAACACATGCTGATGAATCTTTAAAATTGATTGAAAATCCTACTGAAGATGAGAAAAATATTTTATCAAATTTTAGTTATAAAGAAAATGTAGCCTACATTCACACAGATCAGCGAGCTATGCCGAAAAATAAAAAGGCTTGGTGTTCATGGAATTCCTCAATTGATAATAAAGATATTAAAAAAAATTCAATTACATACTGGCTGAATTTACTTCAGAACTTAAAGAGTGATGAAAACATTTTTTTAACTTTAAATCCTTATTTTGAGATTGATAAAACAAAAGTATTAAAAAAAGTCAAATTTACTCATCCTTATTATGATCAAAAAGCATTAGATGCTCAATCTGAGCTTGTTAAATTACAAAATCAAAAAGATTTGCTTTTTTGTGGAAGTTATTTTGGTTACGGATTTCATGAAGATGGAATAAAATCATCTATTGAAATGCTGAAAAACCTTAATGATTAATTCTTATATATATAACGGAACTGTAATCCATAAACGATTTAAACCTAAAGAGCATTATTTTAAATATAAAGTATTTTCTTTATTAATAGATTTATCAGAACTCAAAGGACTTGATAAAAAGATAAGTTTTTTTTCTTTAAATAGATTTAATCTAATTAGCTTTTACGAAGGAGATCATGGAGCACGTGATGGATCATCCTTAGTTGATTGGGTGAAGCAAAATTTAAAAGCCAACAATATCATTACAGAAAATATAGAAATTAAGCTTTTGTGTTACCCAAGAATACTTGGTTATGTCTTTAATCCGCTTAGCGTTTTTTTTATTTATGATAAAGATGAAAGACTTATTTCTATTTTATATGAGGTTAAAAATACATTTGGAGAGCAGCATACATATGTATTTAGAGTAGAAAATGAAAATAAATTAATTCAAAACAATTGTTTAAAAAAATTTCATGTATCTCCATTCATTGAGATGGATTGTAATTATTTTTTTAGAGTATTAAATCCAGGAGAAAAATTATCAGTCATAATTGATCAATACGATAAAGAAGGTAAAATTCTCTTTGCATCTCAGGACGGCATTAAGTCTGATTTAACTAGTATGAATTTGATGAATTCATATTTAAAACACCCATTAATGACCTTTAAGATAATTTCAGCGATACATTTTGAAGCGTTTAAATTATGGGTAAAAGGAATTAAGCTTGTTAAAAAAAAATTTAAAATCAAGAATAATATTACTTTTGAAAGTTAATGAATTTATTTAAAATTTCAGACAAAATTGTATTTAATATTTTAAAAAATATTGAATTTGGATATTTAGAGATCACCAACCATAGTGGTGAATTATTAAAATTTGGTAATCCAAGAGACTCTCTAAAGGCAAATCTTGAGATAAAAAAATCAAATTTTACTTTTAACCTAATTAAAGGAGGTAGTGTAGGGTTTGCAGAGTCTTATATGAGAAATGAATTTCAAACTAAAAATTTATCAAACCTAATAGAAGTAACAGCACGAAATATAAAACAAATTCATAAATTTTCAGGTTTACTTGATTTACCATTTATTAATTTTTTTAAAAATATTTTGATTAAAAATACTAAAAATAGAAGTAAAGAAAATATAGCTAAACACTATGACTTGGGTAATGAGTTTTTTTCACTTTGGCTTGATAAGACATTGACTTACTCTAGTGCAATCTTTGATGAAAAAAATAAAGATTTATCAGAAGCTCAAAATAATAAGTATCAAAAATTAATTGACTTAATTAAACCCAACAATGGAGATAAAGTTTTAGAAATTGGATGTGGATGGGGTGGGTTTGCTGAGTATCTTGGAAAAAAATATGATGTCAAACTTGATTGTATTACAATTTCAAAAAAACAATTTGAATATGCCAAAGAGAGAATTCATAGATGTGGTTTAAATGAAAAAGTTAATATTGAAATTAAGGATTATAGAGATTTAAAAGATAAATATAATTCTATAGCATCTATTGAAATGATTGAGGCTGTAGGTCAAAATTATTTAGAAAGTTACTTTAAAACAATAAAAAACAATCTATCAAATAATGGTAAAGCTGCCATTCAAGCTATAACTATCGATGATGCTTTATTTGATAGATATAAAAATAAAGAGGATTTTATTCAAAAATATATTTTTCCAGGTGGATTTCTTCCCAATAAAAACAGTATAAATAAATATGTTTCAGATAATGGTTTAACTATAAAATCTTATGAGTCATATGCTGATCACTATTCAAATACATTATCGATATGGAGAGATGAATTTAATAAAAAATGGGATCAAATAAAAAATCAGGGATTTGATTTAAAATTTAAAAGAATGTGGGAATTTTACTTGTGCTATTGTGAGGCTGGTTTTAAATCTAAAAATATTGATTTAATTCAATTTTCAATTCAAAACAAATAAGGAGATATCAACTATGTATGAAATAAAATTATTTAGATCAATTTTATTGATAATTTCTCTATTCTTAATTACAAGTTGTTCAAAAAATAACTCTATGAAACCAACAGATTTTAAGAATAAAGAACCAAGATTAATTATTGAAGAATATTTATCGGGAAATGTGAAGGCTTGGGGTGTGCTTCAAAATAGATCTGGAAAAGTTACTAGACAATTTTCTGCTGACTTAGATGGAAAGTGGGACGGAAAACAATTGATACTTGATGAAAAATTTAATTGGGATGATGGCGAAATTCAAACTAGACAATGGCAAATAACAAAAATTGATGAAAATAATTATGAAGGGACTGCAGGAGATGTTGTAGGAAAAGCAAAAGGTTATTCATATGGACCAGCATTTAAGTTTGAATATGTTCTATTAGTCCCCGTTAAAGGAAAAGAAATGAAAATTACCTTTGACGACTGGATATTTAAACAAGATGATCGAGTAGCTATAAATCGAGCGACTATGACTAAATTTGGTTTTAAGGTTGCTGAACTGACAGTAGTATTTGTAAAAGATTAATTTTTTTTCTGATATTTGGTCATTTTTCCAACCAATCCAAAATAAATTTTACTTGGTAAAAAACTTAATACTTTAAGAATTAGAGTTAGAGATTTAGGAAAATCAATTTCAAAAACATTTTTATTTATCAATCCATCGTAAATTTTTTCAGCTGCATATTCTGTAGTCTTTAAAAAAGGCATCTTAAAATCATTTTTATCTGTCATTGGTGTTTTTATGAATCCTGGAGATACTAAGCAAACACGTACATTGGATCTTTTAAAGTCAAAATATAAACTTTCTGCTAGATTATTAAGAGCAGATTTTGAAGGCCCATAACCAGTCGAATTTGGCAATCCTCTATATCCTGCTATAGATGAAACAATAGTTATAATACCTTCTTTTTTATTTTTAAAATATTCTTCTACAACTTTAATACAGTTTAATGTACCAAAGAAATTCACTTTAAATACATCTTCTATTTGTTCAACATCAATATCCTTTTCTTTTTTTGGATTCCAAGTTCCTGTCGAAAAAAAACATACATCAACACTTTGAAACTTGTTTTTGATTTGCTCAAAAACTTCTTTGCATTTTGATTTATCGGTTACATCTAATGGAAATCCTTGGATGTTGTCATATTTGTTAGAAATTTCTCTTAGAAGGTTTTCTCTTCTTGCTGAAATTGCAACATTCCAGCCTTCGTTAGCAAATTTAATTGCCAAAGCCTTACCAATACCTGTGCTTCCACCAGTTATCCAAATAGTTTTTTTATTCATCCTATAGTGATGTATAATACTTAAATGTTAAAAAACAAATTTATATCATTTTTTCTATTTTTTATAATTACTTATTCAGCATCATTTATTGGGGGTATGGCGACAATAACTTTTAAAGAACCTTGGTATTCGCAGCTTATAAAATCAAGCTATAATCCACCTGATTGGGTTTTTGCGCCTGTCTGGACCACTTTATATTTAATGATGACGTTAGCTATTTGGTTTTATTGGCACAGTAAAAACAGAGAGATGAGTACAATTTATATTTATTTTATACATATAGTTTTCAATACAACTTGGAGTATTGTTTTCTTTGGTTTGCATCAAATCTTATTAGCTTTAATAGTTTTAATGATTCTTATTATTTTAATAATTGTTCTTATTTCAAAATTTAAACGTGTCAATTATGTAAGTTTGTATTTAATGATTCCCTATTTACTTTGGTGTTGCTATGCACTATTCCTAAATTTTAACTTATATATTTTAAATTGATATGGATGATGTTGTAATAGTTGGTGGTGGAATTATTGGCACTGCAACAGCTTATTTTCTCTCTAAAGAGGGTAGAAAAGTAAAAGTTATTGAAAGAGACCCGTCATATAAAACAGCATCATTTCCTTTATCACTTGGTGGATTTAGAAGGCAATTTTTTCAAACAGAAAATATTTTATTGGGAAAATTTGCTAGAGAATTTATTTTTCAAATACCTGAATTACTTAAAACAGAAAAAAACCCTAAACCAACAGCTAGTATGGTTACCAATGGATATCTCTTAATGTTTGGACCTGAACATGCAGAGGAACAATATAAAGCTTTAGAAAACCATAAAGCTTGTGAAGCAGGTACAAAGAATATCAAAGGGTCAGAACTAACTAAATTTTTTCCATATATAAATAGTGACGGAATAGAAACTGCTACATTTACTGATAATCAAAGTGAAGGATGGATTGATCCATTTATGTTTCATGGAGCATTAAAAAGTAAAGCAATTGAACTTGGTGCGGAATTTATAAAAGGGGAAATAAAATCTTTGTCTGAAATAAAAGCCAAAACAATTATTTCTGCTGCAGGATGTTGGACAAAAGAACTATTGGAAGATATTCCAGTCGAACCACAAAAACACACAGTATTCAGAGTTAAGTGCCCAAAACATATTCCTGAAATGCCTTTAACTGGAGATTTAACAACAGGAGTATATTGGAGACCAGAGGGAAAAGAGTATTTAGCAGGATCACCAAAGTCTATTTTTGATGCAGATGATTTAGAACCTGCATGGGAAGATTTTGAAGAGCTTGTATGGCCTGCATTGGCTCAAAGAATACCTGCAATGGAAGAGTTGAAGTTAACTGGAGGATGGGCAGGTTATTATGATTGCAATAGATTAGATAATAATGCAGTTGTTGGGAAACATCCTAAATTTGAAAATGTGTATTTAGCTACAGGTTTTACAGGTAGAGGCCTTATGCAAGCACCAGGAATAGGTAGAGCACTTACAGAATTAATTACGACTGGTGCTTATCAGTCAATTGATATATCGAATATGGCTGTTGAGAGAGTTTTAGGTAAAAAGGCCAGACCAGAACCATACGTTCTTTAATTAAGTTCCACAAAAAGTTTGATACTTTTCATTTGATGAAGAGGGGATTTGAAAATCCATTATATCTTTTTGCTCTGAGTATGGTTTTTCTAAAATTTTTAAAAGTTTATTTAAAGGCTCTAAATCGTCATTGTTAGCTTTATTTAAAACTTCCTCTACTTTATGATTTCTTGGTATTACGAAAGGATTAACACTTCTCATTAAATTCATATATTTTTCAGGACTATTATTATTAATTTTTAATCTTTCTTGCCATCTTTTTTTCCAACTTTGAAAATTATCATCTTTAAAGTTTTCTTTATCTTTAATTTCAAAATTCATTAAATGACAAAAAGTATTTGTATAATCTACTTTTTTTTGATGCATCCATGTTAGTAAATCTAAAATTAAAAATTTATCTTTATCATCTACACCAAATAATCCTAATTTATCCCTCATCATATTCAGCCATTTTTCCTCATACTTTTTTTCAAAAGAATTAAGTATATTAGTAGCTAATTTAATTGCTTTGTTTTGATCTTTATCTATTAAAGGTATCAATGACTCAGCAAATCTGGAAAGATTCCATTTTGCAATGACAGGTTGGTTACAATAAGCGTACCTTCCCATTTGATCAATTGAACTGAATACAGTTTGGGGATCATACACATCCATAAATGCACAAGGACCATAATCAATAGTTTCACCAGATATACTCATATTATCTGTATTCATAACCCCGTGTATAAAACCAACCCTCATCCAATCGACCACAAGATCAATTTGTTTATTCATAACAGTTTCTAGAAGATCTATTGATTTATTTTTTGAATTTTTGATATTTGGATAATGTCTTTCAATAACATAATTAAATAATATATCTAATTCATCTTTTTTTTGTCTTGCAGCAATATATTGAAAAGTTCCAACTCTAATATGGCTCAAAGCAACTCTTGTAAGTATAGCCCCCTGCAAGGAAGTTTCTCTAATTACCTCTTCACCTGTTTTAACAACTGCTAAACTTCTTGTTGTAGGAATCTTCAATTTATGCATTGCCTCACTAATTATATATTCTCTTAGCATTGGTCCTAATGCAGCTCTTCCATCACCATTTCTTGAGAAAGCAGTTTTTCCTGAACCTTTAAACTGAATATCGTATCTATCTTTTTTTTTTGATAAATGTTCTCCAATTAAAATAGCTCTTCCATCACCCAGCATTGTAAAGTGACCAAATTGATGACCAGCATAAGCTTGAGCTATACTCTTACATCCAAGAGGGAGTGAATTACCTGCAAATAATTCTGAAATCTCTTTATTATCAGAACTTGAAAAGTCTAAATTAAGTTCTTTAGCAAGATCTTTGTTTAGTATTATTAGCTCAGGTTTTTTAACTGGAACAGGTTCTATATTTTCTTTAAATGAATCTGGTAATTTAGAATATGTATTGTCAAAACACCATCCAATGGTCATCAGATTTAGCTTACTTCAGCTTGATGTTCTTTAGGTTTAACTTCAGTTTTAAATTGATTTGAAATTTTTTGCACTTGTACTGAGGAAACTTTATATTCTGCACACATTGTTTCTTCATCTTTTCCATGCCCAGTAACCATATTCACCATATGCTCAGGGAAATGGAATGTAGTGAAAACAATACCTTCTTTGACTTTATCAGTAACCTCTACCTTTAAAGCAACTTCTCCTCTACCAGAATACAATCTACCAATATCTCCCGTATTTAAATCTCTATTTGCTGCATCTTTAGGATGTATTAACAAAATATCTTCATTAACAATATTAATATTGCCAGTTCTTCTTGTCATGGTAGCAGCATTATAGTGCTGTAAAACTCGACTAGTTGTTAATATTAGAGGATAATCTTTATGATTAGCCTCGATTTCAGACGATTCTTTCCAATCGAAGTTTTTTAATCTTCCTTTTCCTAATTTGAATTCTTCAGTGTGTAATATTTGAGTATCTGTTCCATCTTCTTTTACTGGCCATTGTAAACCCATTTTTCCTAATCTTTCTCGAGTAATTCCTTTAAAGAAAGGAACAATATCAGCAATTTCTGCTAATACTTGATCTGCATCGTAATTAGGCTGATCAAATCCAAGTTTCTGCATCATGTCCGTCACTATAACTCCATCTGGTTTTGTTCCAGGTAATGGTGGAACAGCTCGATTAACTCTTTGAACTCTTCTCTCAGTATTTGTAAATGTTCCATCTTTTTCTAAAAAGGTAGTTCCTGGCAAAACAACAGTCGCAAGTTTAGCTGTTTCACTCATAAATATTTCCTGTACTACCAAAAGTTCCAATGAATTCATAGCATCAACTACGTGAGCACTATTGGGATCTGTTTGAACAATATCTTCACCAATAATCCAAATTCCTTTTAATTCTTTTTTGATAGCTGCATCAAACATTTGAGGTATTTTTAGTCCAGCTTTAGTTGGGTGTGTAATACCATATTTATCACTATAAAATTTTTGATTTTTTTCATCAGCTACTTCAAAATATCCTGCACCTTGATGAGGTTGACATCCCATGTCAGCAGCTCCTTGAACGTTGTTTTGACCTCTTAAAGGATTTACACCAACTCCCTTTCTTCCAATATTACCAGTTATCATAGCAAGATCAGCAATTAACATTACTGTTTTTGACCCTTGTTCATGCTCAGTTACCCCTAAACCATGAAACTCCATTGAATTTTTTGCGGTAGCATAAGCTATTGCTGCTTCTTTAACTAATTGTTTATCAACCCCAGCAACTTTTGCTAAGTGATCGACATCTTGTCTTTCAATTTCTTTTAAAAAATTATCAAATCCTTCTGTACGATCTCTAATAAAATCAACATTATATAATTTTGATTTAACTATATAATGTAACATCATATTAAGAACTGCAACGTTAGTTCCAGGTCTAAGTTTAATATGGTAGTCTGCTAGTTTTGCAACTTCAGTTGTAACGGGATCTAAAACAATAAGTTTCTTTCCTTTCATTACCTGTTGTTTAATTTTTGCACCTGTTACGGGATGAGCATTTGTTGGATTTGCTCCAATGATTAAAAATAAATCGGCATGATAAATATCTTCTGTAGAGTTTGTTGCAGCTCCTGTTCCAAAAGTTTGTTGCATTCCCCATGCAGTAGGCGAGTGACAAATTCTTGCACAACAGTCAACACTGTTTGTACCTACAACTGCTCTAATCATTTTTTGAAAAACATAGTTTTCTTCATTAGTACATCTAGCAGATGAAATTCCTGCAAAAGCATCAGGTCCATGATCTTTTGTAATCCTTTGCATTTCTTTTTTTATAAAATTATATGCCTCATCCCAAGTTGCTTCTTCAAATTTTCCATTTCTCTTAATTAATGGAGTTTTAAGTCTGTCAGGATGATCATAAAAACCAAATGCATACCTACCTTTAATACATGTATGACCAGCATTAACCTCTGTTTCTTTAGGAGTGTCGATTGCAACAACTTTATCATCTTTAATCGATGTCTCTAAATTACATCCAACTCCACAGTATGAACATGTGGTTCTTACTTTTTTATCTACAGCAGCCGATTTAGATTGAAAAACATCTGAAATTGCATCTGTTGGGCAAGTATGAGCACAAGCTCCACAAGAAACACATGATGAATCTCCAAACATCATATCATTGTCAGTAGTAATTCTTGACTCAAATCCTCTTCCAGACATAGTTAGAACAAATGAACCTTGAATTTCATCACAAGCTCTTACACATCTTCCACAATTGATACAATTATCTAAATTCATTCTCATATAATCATGAGAAGTATCTCTTGGAATTCCTTTATGTTGTTTTGGACTATTATATCTATGATCTGAAATACCTAAATCATTAGCAACAGTTTGAAGCTCACAATTGTTGTTTACCTCACATGTATTACATTCCATTGGATGGTCAGTAAGTACTAATTCTACTATATTTTTTCGTAAATTTTGAAGATTTTCATTTGAAGTAAAAATATGTTGGTTTTCAGCTACTGGAGTATGACATGAGGCAACTACTTTAGTTGGTCCATCTTTTTCTAGTGCAACTTCAACAGAGCAAACTCTACATGCACCATATGGTGCAAGATTCGGATCATCGCAAAGAGTTGGAACTTTTTTTTCTCCAACATAACTTTTAACAAACTTTAGAATAGATGTGTGGTTAGCACCTATTTCATATGGTTTGC
>CACKPP010000007.1 GCA_902602105.1 uncultured Pelagibacteraceae bacterium | reverse complement strand
GCATTTTCATATATTGCACTTGTTTGAGTAGGAGTTTGCCATATCAGTGAACCTTTATCAATATCAACAGCAACTATATCACCAATAGAATTGTTAAAATAAACTATACCATTATTTATTACCAATGAGTTTCTTTTGCTTGATTTTAAAAAAGTATTCTCACTATTAAATCTCCAAATTTCTGTACCATCAATTAATGAAAAACATCTTAAAACATTATTAATATCTACTGCAAATATCTTATTATCAAATATTTTCACCTGTGAATTAAAAGGATTTTGATTATATTTAGACCAAACTAAATTTCCTAACTTTAAATCTACAACGTAAACCTTAGAAATATTATCAATAACTACTAAAAAATTTTTGTCATTTGATAAAGTTAATATTGGACTCAGTTTTTTTTCTTGATTTGAGTAAAAATTTTTTTTCCAAATAATGTCAAAATTATCATTAAATTTTATCAAATTTCCTTTGTGGTCAAAAAAAATAAAGTTTTCTCCATCAAAAGTTAATTCAGGTTCAAAATGTGCAAAATTGTTAATTTTAGAAAACCTAAATCTTGATGATTTATTTAATTTTTCCTCAAAATCCTTTATACCAATTTTATTTTTGAGCTCATCAGAATGATTTTTTGGATTATCGTTTATTTTGATTAGTAATTTAGAATTAAATTCTTTTTGAATTATTTCTTTTTTTTTAAAAACTTCTGAAATGTTTTTATTTAACTCAGAAATTTTTTTTTCTTCAGTCCAAATACCTGACTTAGTATCAAAAGAACAACCAAGTAGCAGGATATATAAAATAAATATACTATATTTAATCACTTAAATCTCTATTAAGTCTTTTTTGTGCTTCTTTAATTATATCTTTATCAGCATTCTCTGTTCTTATAATTTGATTAAAAAATTCTTTTGATTTTTGTTTTTCATTTTTAGAATAAAAATATTCTGCCACTAAATATAAAGCATGAGATTTCCAAATACTTTTTGAATTTATGAGAGGATTTAAAATTTCTAAAAGTTCATTTTCTGTAATTGAGTCTGCATTAAAAAGGGCTTTTTTATATATGTTTAAATTTTTAATTTCATTTTTTAATGGTGTCTTATTAATTAATGTATCAAACAATTCATTAATTCTTTTTTTATCTCCAATAAGTCTTTTATCTATAATAAAATAAAGGGATAAAGTCGAATAAGTTGGATCTTTTTTATTAACAATATTTATTAAATTACTTGTTGTTAATTCTTTATTATTTTCTGAATATTCAATTATTGTTGAGTGATATAAATTAGAAATTTCTATTTTTTGTCTTTTTTTGAACTCACTATATCCAAAATAACTTAATAAAATTAATATTATAATTGATATTAAAATTATAATTTTTTTTGAATTATTTAAAAAAAAATTTTTAATTTTTTCGTTTCTTGTGTTTGTGTTAATAACTGCTAAATCCTCATCCATAATTAAATCATATTTCTAAGAACATACTGAAGAATTCCACCATTTTTATAATACTCTAGCTCATTTTTTGTATCTATCCTACATAATGTTTCTATTTTTTTTATGTCTCCAGAGGTATACTTAATTTCTATTGTGACTTTATCTGAAGGAATGATTCCCTTTTCAATTTCATTAATGCTTATCAACTCTGAACCCACTAAATTTAAATTTTTTCTATTTATTTTATTTATAAATTGTAATGGTAAAATTCCCATACCAATTAAATTTGATCTATGAATTCGCTCAAAACTTTCTGCTAACACTACCTTAACTCCTAGCAATTTGGTTCCCTTAGCTGCCCAGTCTCGAGATGAACCTGTTCCATATTCTTTTCCTCCTATAACTATTAGGTCTGTTCCTCTTTTTTTATACTCAACAACAGCATCATAAATTGGCATTACTTTTCCTTCAGGATATAGTTTGGTATAACCACCTTCCGTTCCTGGTGCCATTTCATTTCTTATTCTAATATTTGCAAACGTTCCTCTCTTCATTACTTCATGATTACCTCTTCGAGAACCATATGAGTTATAGTCTTTGGGTAAGATTTGATGTTTCATAAAATACTCACCAGTCGGACTTTCTTTTTGAATATTACCAGCAGGAGATATATGATCAGTTGTAACCATATCTCCTAAAATCAATAATGGTCTAGCATCTTTAATATCTTTAAAACCCTCAGGTTCATCTGGTAAATTATCAAAAAAAGGAGGTTTTTTTACGTATGTTGAATTATCTTCCCAATTATAAATACTACTTTTTTCTGTTTTAATATCTTGCCACTGCTTAGGTCCTTTCGAAACATTAGAGTACCTTTTGATAAACATTTCTGCACTTAAAGATAATTTTAGTGTTTCTTCTATTTCCTTATTTGATGGCCAAATATCTTTCATGAAAATGTCCTTACCATTTTTATCTTTACCTAAGGGGTCATTATATAAATCGAAATTCATATGTCCTGCCAAAGCATAAGCCACAACCAAAGGAGGAGAAGCTAAATAGTTTGCTTTAATATGAGGAGAAATTCTTCCTTCAAAATTTCTATTACCTGATAATACTGATACTCCATATATATTTTTCTTTTGAATTGCTTCAACAATATTTTCTGCTAATGGTCCTGAATTTCCAATACAAGTAGTACATCCATAGCCTACTAAATTAAAACCAAGTTTATCTAAATAAGTATCTAAACCTGCTTTTGTTAAATAATCAGTTACTACTTGTGAGCCAGGAGCTAACGAAGTTTTTACCCAAGGTTTGACTTCTAAACCAAGTTCAACAGCTTTTTTTGCCAATAATCCAGCTCCTATGAGCACATTGGGATTTGATGTGTTTGTACAAGAGGTAATTGCAGCAATTAAAATTGATCCATCTTCAATTTCATAATCAGTATCAGAAACTTTGGATATAGAAAAATCTTTTTTATCAGTAATTTCTTGAAAACTTTTTTTAAAACTTGATGAAGCATCTGTTAATAAAACTTTATCTTGAGGTCTCTTAGGGCCAGAAATCGTAGGAACAATTGTCGACATGTCTAATGATATAGAGTCAGTAAATTCAATATCATTACTTGCCCACAAACCTTGAATTTTTGCATATTCTTCTACTATTTTCACAATTGATTGATCTCTTCCTGAAAATTTAAGATACTTTAAAGTTTCATCATCAATTGGAAAAAAACCACATGTTGCACCGTATTCTGGTGCCATATTTGCTATAGTTGCTCGATCTGCAAGGGTTAAATTTTTTAGACCATCTCCATAAAATTCTACAAATTTTCCAACAACACCTTTGTCTCTCAACATTTTAACAATTGTTAAAACTAAGTCAGTAGCCGTAGTGCCTTCAGGCATTTTATTTTTTACCTCAAATCCTATTACTTCCGGAATTAGCATTGATATAGGTTGACCCAACATACCTGCTTCAGCTTCAATTCCTCCTACTCCCCAGCCCAAAACTGATAATCCATTCACCATAGTAGTATGACTGTCAGTACCAACAAGTGTATCTGGAAATAAATAATTTTCACCTTTGAATTCTTCAGACCAAACAACTTTTGAAAGGTATTCCAGATTTACTTGGTGACATATTCCAGTGCCTGGAGGAACAATTCTGAAATTATTGAATGCTTGCTGTCCCCATTTTAAAAAAGAGTATCTCTCACCATTTCTATCAAATTCAATTTCTACATTTTTATCAAAAGAATCTGACTTAGCAGATTGATCAACTTGCACTGAGTGATCAATTACAAGATCAACTGCAGAAAGTGGATTGATAGTGTTTGGATCTTTATTTTTTTCTTTTACAGCTTCTCGCATTGCAGCTAAATCGGCTACTGCAGGTATACCTGTGTAATCTTGAAGTAAAACTCTTGCAGGCCTGTAGGCTATTTCTGTTTTAGACTTTTTATCGTTAAGCCAATCTTTTATTGCTTCAATCTGGTTCTTATTAACTGATAAATCATCCTCATACCTAAGAAGATTTTCAAGAAGAACTTTAAGAGATTTTGGTAATTTAGATATACCCTTTAAACCGTTATTTTCAGCTTTGGATAGCGAAAAAATCTTATAATTTTTATTATTGATCTTAATATCTGATAAAGAATTATATGAGTTTTTTATCCCTGGTTTCATATTTTATATATAAAATGTAATTATGCTTAATAAAAGAAGCACTGACATAACACAATTAAAGTATTTAATAAATTTCTCATTTGTCGCGAATTTTCTAAGGTATTTGCCCACAAATGTCCAAAAAGTAATACTACTGAAAGAGACTACAAATGCAAAAAAAACTACTTGAGTCGCATAAATTAAGTAATTTTCACCATGTTCGACATAAGTTGAAACAATAATAATTCCAATTAATACACCTTTAGGGTTTAGAAATTGAAATAAAAAAGTTTCAATGAATTTTACTGGATTATCATTTTTCTTTTCACCATCTATTTTTGAAAAATAAATTTTATAAGCCAAATAAATTAAAAAAATACTTCCAAGATATTTTAAAAAGACTTGTATAAATGGAAAGATTTTGAATACATTAACTAATCCGATGGTTAATAAGAAAATTAAAAAAGTAAATCCAAAAGTAACTCCAAAAATATGCGGTAATGTTTTTTTTATACCAAAATTAAAACCTGAATACGATGCAATTACATTATTTGGACCTGGTGTATATGCTGCGACTATCCAAAATAAAGCCATTGATAAAATTTCAGGATGCATCGATTTAAGCTATAGGAAGTCCATTTTCAGATTTCTGAGAAGGATGAACTAAAATTACTTTTCCTTCTTTGTCAATCGAACCTAAAATTAAAACTTGAGAAATTACTCCAGCAATATTTTTTTCAGCGAAATTACAAACACCTATTACCTGTTTTCCTTTCAAATTTTCTTCGTTATAATAATGAGTGATTTGAGCAGAGGATTGCTTTACACCAATTTCTTTTCCAAAATCTACTTCAACAACTAATGATGGTTTTCTAGCTTTTTCATTTTTTCTTACAGATATTACAGTCCCAATTCTAATATCAACTTTATCAAATAAATCGTATGTTATTTGTTCTTTCATAAATGCAGTATTTATATTAATTATTAGTTATGAGTACAGAGATTAATTTAGAAGAATTATACAACAATTCAGTAAAGATTTTGGCTGATCTAATAGGTTTTAGAACTATTTCTGGGGAAGATAATAGTGCTTTAATAAACTACTGTGAAAATTATCTTGATAAACTTGGGGCTACATCTTTTAAAACTTTTGATAATGAAAAAAAAAGAGTAAATCTTTTTGCAACTTTAAAAGCAAAAAAAATAAATGGTATTAAACCAATAATTTTATCTGGACATACAGATACTGTACCAGTTTCAAAAAGTTGGAGCACAGATCCCTTTCTAGCAACTATCAGAGATGGTAAACTTTATGGAAGAGGTGCATGTGACATGAAAGGCTTTATAGCATGTGCTTTAGCTTATGCTCCAATTTACTCCAAATCAAATTTAAATAGAGATATTCATTTTTCATTTACGTTCGATGAAGAAACAGCTTGTTTGGGAGCACCCATACTAATTGAAGAATTGAAAAAAAGAAATATTCAAGATGGTATTTGCATTATTGGTGAACCAACTAAAATGAAAATTATAGATGCACATAAAGGATGTTATGAGTACACTACTTATTTTGAAGGTTTAGCAGGGCATAGTTCAGCGCCACATAAAGGGGTAAGTGCAGTTGAGTTTGCTGCAAGATATGCGACTAAACTAATTGAACTTAGAGAAGAATTAAAAAAAAGAGTTCCAAAAGACTCTATATTTGATCCTCCTTTTTCTACTTTACAAGTAGGAGGAATATTTGGGGGAATAGCTCACAATGTAATTGCAGATAAGTGTCATATCAACTGGGAAACAAGACCAGTAGTAAAAGAAGATGGAATTTTTTTAAATAATGAAATTGATAAATATGCAAATGAAATTCTTTTACCAGAAATGAAAAAAGTATTTTCTAAATCAAGCATTAGAAAAAAAATTATAGGAGAAGTTACAGGATTTGACCGAGTTGAAAAATCTGAGGCTTGTGAGTTAGTCTCCAGTTTAACTGGTGATAATTCAAGAGAAGTAGTTTCATTTGGAACTGAAGCAGGACTTTTTCAAGAAATTGGGATTAGTACTGTCGTATGTGGTCCAGGTTCAATTGAACAAGCTCATAAAGTAGATGAGTTTATTGAACTGAATGAATTAAAAAAATGCTTAAAATTTCTTGATGATTTAAAAAAACAATCAATTTTAAATTAACTCCAACCACCAACTGATTTAACCTCTAAAAATTCGTCAAGACCATGTTGCCCGGCCTCTCTACCAATTCCAGAATGTTTAAAACCTCCAAAAGGTGCGTCGACAGCAATACCAGCGCCATTAATATCTACCATCCCTGATCTTAATTTTCTTGCAACTCTCTTAACTTTTTCTTTATCTTGAGTTTGAATGTAATTTGTTAATCCATATGGAGTATCATTAGCAATTTGAATTGCTTCTTCTTCGGTCTCAAATGGCATTACAGATAATACAGGCCCAAAAATTTCTGTTCTGGCGATATCCATATCATTATTCACATCAGCAAAAACTGTAGGCTTTACAAAATATCCTTTTTCTAAACCGTTAGGTTTGCCAGGACCTCCTGCAACTAATTTTGCACCTTCATCAATTCCTTTTTTAATTAAAGTTTGAATTTTATTATATTGTGTCTCCGAAATTACTGGACCAATGTGTTCTCCCTCTTTTTTAGGGTCACCTACCTCAAAATTTTCTGTATATTTTTTCAACCTTTCAACTGCTTCTTTGTACATCGATTTTTCAACAAGCATTCTTGTTGGTGCATTACATGATTGTCCTGAGTTTCTAAAACATCTTAAAGCACCTCTCTCAATTGCTTCAGGGTCTGCATCTTTAAAAATAATATTAGCCCCCTTGCCACCTAACTCTAGACTAACTCTTTTAAAATCTTTAGCAGCATTTTGGGAAATTAAAGCTCCTGCTCTAGTAGAACCGGTAAATGAAATCATATTTACATCAGGATGACTGGTTAAGGCATCTCCTGTTGTTCCTCCATCACCATTAACTAAGTTAAAAACTCCAGGAGGAAATTTAGTTTCATCAATAAGTTCTGCTAAAATTATTGAAGATAATGGAGCAAGTTCAGACGGTTTTAAAACCATTGTACATCCAGAAGCTAATGCTGGCATTACCTTTAAACAAACTTGGTTCATTGGCCAGTTCCACGGTGTAATTAAAGCACAAACACCCTTGGGTTCATAAATTAATCTTTGATTTGGAGCGTGTTCTCCTAAGGGTTTTTCAAATTGAAAGCCTTTTAAATATTTAATAAATGATTTTAAATGTGCAGCTCCAGTACCGGCTTGAAGCTTTGTGGCAAAATCTTTAGGGGCTCCCATTTCAGTAGTAATTGCATCCGCAATATCTGCCCATCTTTTTTTATAATTTTCATAAAGTTTCTCTAATAACTTTATTCTCTCTTCTTTTGTTGAAAACGACCAAGAGCTATATGCTTTTTTTGCTGAACTAACTGCTAAATCAACATCTTCTTTGTTTCCTAAGGATATAACTGCACAATTTTCCTCAGTTGCAGGATTAATTACTTTAATTTCTTCTTTACTGTTAGGTGTTACCCATTTTCCATCAATATAAAAATTTTTTTTATTTTCCATAACAGACTCCTAACCTTTCCTTATTTTTTTGCAAACAAATTTGTTAACTCATACACGATGGTAGCAGCAGCAAGTGAAGTGACTTCTGCGTGATCATATGCTGGAGAAACTTCAACTACATCAGCAGAGATAAGATTTAGACCCGACAATCCTCTAATTACATTGACCATTTCTCTTGTTGTCATTCCTGCAATCTCAGGAGTACCTGTCCCAGGTGCAAAAGCAGGGTCTAAAACATCTATATCAATAGATAAATATAAAGGATTGTTCCCTACTCTCTTTTTTATTCTTTCAGCAATTTTATCTGTACCTTGCGTTTGAAACTCATCACAATGAATAATTTTGAATCCAAAACTTTCGTCATTTTTAATATCATCTCTACTATACAACGGTCCTCGTATTCCCACATGCATTGAAGCATCATCAAGAAATAAATTTTCTTCTCTAGCTCTTCTAAAAGGAGTTCCATGAGTATACGGTGCACCAAAATAAGTATCCCACGTATCTAAATGAGCATCAAAATGAACTAATGCTACAGGTCCATTATTAATTTTATTAATTGCCTTTAATAAAGGAAATGCAATTGTATGATCACCTCCTAAACTAATAATTCCACCAACTTTATTTAATAATTCTTCTGCACCGACTTCAATTTGTTTAATTGCTTCATCTATATTAAACGGATTACAAGTTATATCTCCTGCATCTGCAACTTGTTGCACTTTAAAAGGCTCAACATCATAACTTGGATGGTAGTTTGTTCTTAAATGCCTTGAAGCTTGTCTTATACTTTGTGGTCCAAATCTAGCACCTGGCCTATAGCTTGTGCCAGCATCAAATGGAATTCCAACAATTGCAACATCACAACTTTCAACATCCCTGAGCTCAGGTAATCTTGCAAACGTTGAAGGGCCTGCAAACCGTGGCACTTTAGTTCCACTTACAGGTTGGATTGGATCTTTATTTCTTTTTTTTTTCACAGTAAAATTGTATCACATTCTTTTAATTTGGAATATCTTCTATATATAAATTTATGAACTTAATAAGATTAATTTTATTATCTTTATTTATCTTTACTCAGTCTCAAGCTGATACAATTTATAATCTAATTAAAATTCCTAATCTTGAAATTTATAAGATCAATACTTCAAATAAACTTAGATACTTGTATGCCAAGCAACCATTCACCATTGGTGTAGATAATAATATTAATTGCTTTAATTCAGAAAAAAAAGTTTTGGATGAAAAATATAAAATAATCCAAAAAAATTTGGATAGATATAATCAAAAATTTTTAAAAAAGATTAATCTTAAATACATTGTTCTTTGTGAAGATTTGTCAATTTCAACAATTAATACTGCTGGAATACCCGATAATATAATGAAAACTTTAATCCTAGATATAAAATTTGATGAAAAATATTTTGAAAGAGTAATTCATCATGAAGTATTTCATATAATAAATGACAGTTTCAAAGAAATATTTAATGAAAAAGTATGGTCCGAGTTTAATATAAAAAATTTTAAATATGCAGAATGCTCTACTTGTACTGATAAAATAGGATTGGATACTTATAAAAAAACAGAGGGTTTTTTTACAGAATATTCTAGATCGACAGCTTCGGAAGATATGGCTGAAGTATTTTCGCATTTGATGATTGGTTTAAGCCCTAACAATAGTGACTCAATTTTAGAAAAAAAGATACAGTTCATAAAAGATAATTTATTGAAGATTGATAAAAATTTTATTTTATGATTCAAAAGATTAAACCTTCTAAATCTGAAAAAGTAATTTTTATTTTTATAATTCTTTTGGCTTTATTTTCTTTTGGTTCTTTCTTTTTAATCAAGGATAAATGTTTATTTGTTAAAGATTATGATCCTAAAAAAATTAAATTTGATAAACCAAAAAATATTGCAGTATTAAATGTTCCCTGTGGAAATGTTATTATCGAACTTTATCCTGAAATTTCTCCAAATGGAGTAAAAAGATTTATAACTTTGGTAAAATCTAAAGCTTATGATGATGTAGCTTTTCATAGAGTAATTAAAGATACACTTGTTCAAGCTGGAGATTTAGAATTTGGTAAAAAGGGAAATATAGATTATGGAAAAATTGGAACAGGTAAATCAGGACTTGGAACTATTAATTCTGAAGTAGATAGTCCATTTAATTTTGAAAAAGGCAGTGTTGCCCTAGCAAGAACTCAAAAATATAACACTGAAGATAGTCAATTTTTTATTGTACTAAGAGATGAGCCTTTATATGAAACTGAATATACTCCAATTGGGAAAGTTATTTATGGTTTAAAAGCTTTAGAAAAAATTAAATATCTTGATAAATCTCAGTATGTTTTAAGACCTGACTATATAAATACAATTAGAATGTTAATTAACTAAAGGCTTGCCTGTCGCTAAAGTATGTTTAATTCTATCTTGAGTTTTTTGAGTTTCAATTAATCTCATAAAGGCATCTAACTCTAATTTAAATATATCGTCTTCTGATAGAGTTTTATCCATTGTAGTATCACCACCACTTAATACATGGGCCAGTTCTTTTGCAACTTCAACTCCATGATCTAAAATAATTTTATCATTGTAAAGTTTATCTAAAATTTTATCCATCTCTCCTCTTACAGCTTTTCCTGGGAGCTTAAATTTAAGTTCTCTTGGTGATTTAAAATCTTTATTATCTGTAATAATTTTTTTGGAAACTTCTAATAAACTATTTCTATTCATTATCTTTTTATCAGAAGGTCTTAAATATTTCATTGGTTCTGCTTCAACAGGTGAGGCAGCTGTTTTACCGTATCCAATTATATCAAAGACTTTTAAAGGTGCGTAATTTGGATCTTTCTTTGCCTCATCAGTATCAAGCCATCTTGCTAACATTTCTTTACATCCACCCCCTGCTGGAATTAAACCCACAATAGTTTCTACTAATCCAACAACAATATTTGTATGAGATGCAACAAAATTACTTTGTACCATTACTTCAAATCCACCACCTAAAGTTAATCCTGATGGAGCTGAAACTACTGGATATTTAGAATATTTTAAATGCTTACAAGTTTCTTGAAAATATTTAATAAATTTTTCAATCGATTTAAAATCTTTTTTGTCTGCAAATTGCATTGTGTAAGTTAAGTTCACACCTGCAGAAAATTGCATACTTTCATTTATAATTATTAAAGGTTTGTCTGTTGCTTTTTTTAAAGCATCCATTGAGTCATAGTCTAGAGCGTTAGCTTTAGTGGTAAACTCAACAATATTATAATCATTAAATCTATAGATTTTTGCAGAGTCATTTCCATCTAAACTTGATGCTGTTTTTTTAACTTTTCCTAAAGTTTCTATGTTCGTGTACTTTTGTCTCTCACCATAAAAATCCTCGTTTTTAGTTTTTGATAAATTTTCTAAAAAACTATTGTCAGCAAAGTCATCAACTCTATTAAAGAAATTTTTTACACCTATTTCCTCAAGCATCTCAAAAGGACCTTTGGACCAGTTAAAACCCAGTCTCATTGCTTCATCAATATCATTAAATTCTTTTGTAATACCTGGAACTAACGAGGAGGCATATTTGATTATTTTAGACAAAACTACCCAAGCATACTCACCATATTTATCTTTTCGATTGATTAATGTCTGTAGATCTACTTTATCCGATTTAACATCGATCTTTTTGCTAGGAGAGTAATCTCCAGATTCAAGGTTGATAGCTTCCATTACTTTAGTGGCTCCAGTTTTGTTCATTCGATAAAATCCACCTTTACCTTTTCTTCCTGTATAGCCATTCTCAATTAATTTTTTTACTAATGGAATTTCTTTTGCAACTTCATGAAACTCATCTGTCTCTGGTAATTCTTTAATAAAACTTTTCAATACATCAGCCATTAAATCAATACCAATTAAGTCATACAGTCCAAACACACCTGTTTTAGGAATGCCCATCGGTCTTCCAAATATTGCGTCTGCTTCTTCAACAGAAAGTTTCATCTTAAAAGCTTCTGTCATAGCAACTTGCATTGCATAAACACCAACTCTATTTCCTAAAAAACCTGGAGTATCATTACAAACTATTGCACCCTTACCTAATTCTACTTCACAAAATTCTTTTAATTGATTAATCTTATTAAGATCATTGTTTTCATTTTTAACGATCTCAAGTAGACCCATATATCTGACAGGATTAAAAAAGTGTGTAATACAAAAATCTTTTTTTTCAACATCTGATAAATGTTCAGACAAAACTTTAATAGGAATTGAAGACGTATTTGATGAAACTATTGCACCATCTTTTCTCGCTTTAAATATCTTTTCATAAATTTGATGTTTAATATCTATTCTTTCTACTACTGCTTCAACAATCCAATCCGCATCCTTAACTACATCAAAATCATCTGAAATATTTCCAACTTTAATATTATTAATTTTAGATTTATCAATTAGCAGAGGAGGTCTTGACTTATGGACTCTCTCTCTTGCTTTTTCACTTATCTCAGTTTTTAAATCTAATAAAGTTACAGGTACATTTGCATTACATAAGTGAGCAGCAATACCACTACCCATTGTTCCAGAGCCAATCACCACTACGTTCTTAATTTTCATGAAATATTTTCTTACTATCGGTTTATTCCTCTGAGTCTCTCAGATCTTCTTCTTAAAAGCTCAGCAGTAACTAATATTAATGTGGACAAAATAATTAGACAAGTTGCAACTGCAAGAATAGTTGGACTTAACTGTTCTCTTAAACCCGTCCACATCTGAATTGGAATAGTTGTATTTTCAAGGCCAGCTAAAAATAAAACAACCACAACTTCATCAAATGATGTTACAAATGCAAATAATCCACCAGAAATAACACCAGGTAGTATTAATGGTAATGTAATTTTCATAAAAGTGTTTACTGGATTACTTCCAAGGCTTGCTGCAGCTCTTGTTACGCTATGATCAAATCCTGATAGTGTAGCTGTAACAGTAATTACAACAAATGGTGTCCCTAAAATAATATGTGCAAGAACTATTCCTGTGTGTGTAGCTGCTAAACCAGCTTTTGCCATAAAGAAAAATATTGCTACACCAGAAATAATTAAAGGAACAATCATTGGAGAGATTAGTATTGCCATGATAATGCCCTTATATGGCATATGTCTGCTGCTTAATCCTAATGCAGCAACAGTTCCAAGCAATACAGATCCTATGGTTGCAAAAATTGCAATGATAAAACTATTTTTAGCTGCTAAACCCCATGGGTTTTTTGTTCCATAAATCATATCTTTATACCATCTCAATGAAAAAGCATCTGGATCTAAATTCTTCATTCCATCAGAAAAACTTAAAAACTCTTCTGCATTAAATGATAATGGAAATATTACAAATAACGGTGCAATTAAAAAAAAGAAAACAGCTCCACAAATTGTCAAATATACATAATGCCAAATTCTGTAATGTGGTTCTGTATATTTTGGTAAAGCCATTTTAATTATCCTAATTTAATATTATCTATTCCAACTACTTTGTTATAAAGCCAATAAATTACTAAAACTCCACTTAACAACATTAATCCCATTGCTGATGCAAAGCTCCAATCAAGAGTACTTTTCATATGAAATGCTATTTGGTTACTAATTAAAGTACCTGAGGCACCTCCAACTAATGCAGGAGTAATATAATAACCAATGGCCAATATAAAGCATAACAAACAACCAGCTCCAATACCTGGTATTGTTAAAGGAAAGTAAACCTTCCAAAAAGCCACAAAAGGTGTTCCGCCTAAAGATTTTCCAGCTCTCATTAAACTTGGAGAAATAGTTTTCATAACACTGTAAAGAGGTAAAACCATAAACGGCAGTAAAATTTGTGTCATTGCTACGTATGTTCCAGTTTTATTATACATCATCTCTGGTCTTGCATCGTCAGCAACTAAACCTATTCCGACAAAGAAATCATTTACGACCCCTTGTTGTTGCAACAAGATCATCCAACTGGCAGTTCTTACAAGTAATGACGTCCAAAAAGGAAGCAAGACACAGATCATTAGTAAGTTACTATACTTCATAGGTAGAGTGGCTAACAAATGAGCAATTGGATAGGCCATTAAAAAGCAGAACAATGTTACAAAAAACGCAATTTCTAAAGTTCTAAGCCATAAAATTCTATGAATTCTCCTATCTTCTTCAACACTAACTATTTCTCCATTCTCATTTTTATACATGTCCATACCCTTTAAATATTTCTGACCAGTAATTGCAGGAGCTCTTCGTTTAATAGCTTTCCAATATTCAACATCTGCCCATCTTTTGTGAACAGCCATGATTTGTTCTTTATAATTTCCCTCTTCAAAATTTTTTGATTTTCTTCTTAATTTTTTAATAATACTTTTGAACCCATTCTTTGTGTAATTAAGTTGTGTAGATAGTTTTCCTTCACGTTTTTCATCAACCAACTGTCTAAAATCTAAATAAAAAGCCTCAAACACTTCCTCCTCTGGTAATTCTTTTCCATCCCACTTTTCCATTGCTTTAAATGTTTTGGGAAGCATTTCAGTTACCATTTTATCATCAACGCTTCTCATTAGCATGTCACCAATAGGAAACACATACGTGATAATTAAAAATAATAGTAATGGAGCAACTAGTAAGAAAGCTTTTATTTTATTTCTTCTTTCAGCTTTCTTTAGACTTACCTCTAAAGGAATTCCATCAGTCGTTAAAATTTGTTTTGTTTCTGAGCTCATAATAAAAAAGGGCGGTTATTAAATAACCGCCCTTAAATTATATTATATAATTAAGTTTAATAAAACTTAAATTATAGACCAGCTTTCATAGCTTCCCACTTCTCACCAAGCTCTGTTCCATTGTCAGCCCAGAAAATTGGGTCAACTAAGAAATAGTTTTTAGTGTTTTGTGGTGCAGTTGGCATTTGTGGTACCATATTCGTTTTACCATCTTTATACCAAGGCTCCCCTGCTTCCATAATCGCTATAGAAGATTTTCTCCAAGGAGCGTATGCGATGTATTTCGCACTTCCTGCTAACATCTCTGTACTAGTCATCATAGCTAAAGCTTTTTTGGCCATACCATTAGCATCGTTTGGTCCACCCTTAACTTGTACGAAGTACTCGTAGTCAAGACCTTGTCCATCCCATACTTGTTTGATTGGTGCACCTTCTCCAACTTCTGCATTGAAGAATCTACCATTCCAACCTGTAGCCATTACAACTTCACCTGAAACTAATAATTCTGGTGGTTGAGCACCTGCAGACCAAAATACACATCCGCCTTTTGGATCTGTACATAATTCTTTGATCTTGTTCATAGCTCTTTCAACACCTTTCTCAGTGTTTAAAGCTTTGTAGATTTTTGCTCCACCTTTTCCTGGTTTAATACCATCTGCAGCTAACGCGATCTCTAAGTTAGTTAAAGCGCTTTTGTAGATAGCTCTTTTTCCAGGGAATTTTTTTGTGTTAAAGAAATCTTTGATAGTCTTTGGAGTACCTTTAACATTTTGAGTGTTATAAGCGTAGTTCCAAGAATATAAAATATTTCCTACAGCACATTTACTTGGCATTGAAGTAAAGAAGTCTTTACTTGCAGGAGTTCCATCTGGTGCAGGTGGGAAGTCTTTGTCAAAATCAAATTCAACAAATAATCCTTCATCGCAACCATTGATAGTGTCCATAGCAAATACGTCGATTATATCCCACGTAATTTTGCCAGCTTCTTTTTGTGCTTTGATCTCAGATAATCCACCTGAATAGTCAACCCAGTTGATAGTTATACCAAGGGCTTTACCAGTAGGATCACCATAACCTAACTTTTGAGACTCTGTGTAAGCGCCACCCCAAGACACTGCAGTTACTGCAAATGCTGAAGTAGTTACAGAGATAGCAAAAGAAATGGCTAGTAATAATTTACTAATTGTTTTCATTTTTCCTCCGTTTAAACGTTTTTTTATAAAAGTGGATTACAGCAAGATCGATAATGAGAGTCAACAGCCCTTTTTGTTATTTATACAAGATTTAATTGATGTTTATTTTGGGTCTAAAGCCCGAGCGTCTTCACTATTCCAACCAATCTTAATTTCATTGCCTAGTTTAATGTCAAGATTGGATGAGCTGTTTGGCACTTTTAAAATAAACTCTGAATTCCCAAGGAGATTAATTCTTACTCTAGTGTGATCTCCATGATAGATAACTTCCTCAATTTTTCCATTATGTAAATTATCCATCTTATCACTTGGGTTGATTAAAGCTCTTTCTGGTCTCAATGATACTGTCGTTTTATCTCCTTTGCCTTTTACTGAAATTGGATTTGCCATAATTTCTGCATTAGCTAACTTAACTTTACACTTTCCTCCTGAAATATCTGAAACTTCACCTGCAAAAGTATTATTTTCTCCAATAAACTCCGCTACAAAAGAATTAACTGGTTTTTCATAAAGCTCATCAGGACTTGAAAGCTGTTGTACTTTTCCATCGTTGAACACTGCTATACGGTTTGACATAGTTAATGCTTCACTTTGATCATGAGTTACATAAACAACAGTTACTCCAATACTTTCGTGAATGTGTTTAATCTCGTACTGCATACTTTCTCTTAAATTTTTATCTAAAGCTCCAAGAGGTTCATCCATTAATACTAGCTGTGGATCAAACACTAATGATCTTGCAACAGCAACTCTTTGTTGTTGTCCACCTGATAACTGACCTGGCATTCTTTGAGCAAAACCTTGTAGTGATACCATTGATAATGCTTTATCAATTTTTTTATCAGCTTCGTCCTTTGGAATTTTTCTTACCCTTAATGGAAAAGCTAAA
This sequence comes from uncultured Pelagibacteraceae bacterium, assembly GCA_902602105.1. The sequence goes on along the minus strand of CACKPP010000007.1, from coordinate 7,007 downwards.
TTTTCATAGACAGTCATGTGAGGAAATAATGCATAGTTTTGAAAAACCATTCCAATACCTCTTTTATGAGGTGGAATACTTGAGATAGCATTTCCATCTAAATATATTTCACCATTAGTAGGAGTTTCAAAACCTGCTAACATCATAAGACAAGTTGTTTTACCAGAACCAGAGGGTCCTAACATTGTAACAAATTCACCTTCTTCAATATCTAGTTGAAGATCTTTGACTACTAAAACTTTACCGTCATAGCTTTTATCAACTTTATCAAATTTTACGAAATCTTTTTTTAAGGCCATAATTTTAGGTAACTTTAAAACATTTGTATGAATAAATATCAACCATTAATAATTAGCTTTTAATATGAAGTTCTTTAGAAAAATTACAAAATAATTCATAACCTTTATCAGTAACTCTAATTGCTTCAGAGGCTTCTACTCCCCAATTTCCAAATTGCATTACTGCAATCATATGAAAAGTAACGTTAGGTTGTAACACGGTCATATCACTTTTTGATATATTTAAAGTGTGTTCTCCCCAGTCAGGTGGATAGCCAATACCAATGGAATATCCAGTTCTTGAAGTTTTTTCAATTCCATATTTATCTAATATTTTCCAAAAAGCTTGGGCAACATCATCAGCAGTATTGCCCGCTTTGACTAAATCAATACCAGCTTGAAGTGCTTCATTTGTTTTCTTCATTGTGTCAATTTTCTTTTGATCAGGTTTACCAAGTAAAACTGTTCTAGCCATTGGACAATGATATTTTTTATTTACTCCTGATAATTCAATAATTGTAGCCTCTCCTTCTACAAATTTATCTTCTGACCATGTTAAGTGTGATGCTGATGTACCTTTTCCTGTTGGAATCATTGGAACTATAGATGAATAATCGCCACCAAATTCAGACGTTCCTTTTATTAATGTAGTATAGATTTCTGAAACTGCATCGCACTGTCTTACTCCAGGATTTATAGCATCAAAAGCTTTTTTCATTCCTAATTCAGTAATTTGTGCAGCCGCTTTCATAAACTTTATTTCAGCATCTGATTTAACAACTCTCACCCAATTAACTAATCTTTCACAATCTAAAACTTTAGCATTAGGTAAACCTTGTTTGATTTTTTTATAACAATAAGCTGTGAAATAATGGCTGTCCATTTCTAGTCCAATAGAAAGTTTGTCCCATTTTCTTTCTTTAATAAGATCTACAAGTGCATCGTAAGGATGTAGAGGCCAAGTATGGATATATTTCTCATGATACTTAATTATATTTTCATTCTTTAAATAAGTTTTAATATATGCACCACCAGCATCTTGATTTCTAACAAAACAAATCGGCTCGTCAGCATTAACATGTACTATTGCACATTGGGCATAATAAAATGACCAAGCATCATAACCAGTTAGATAATTCATATTAGATGGATCTTGGGAGATTAAAAGCTCAATGCCTTTTTCTTGCATAGAAGCTTGAACTTTTTTTAATCTTGATTTGTATTCTTCGTTAGTAAAATTCATAAATTAATTATTAAATAATTCACCAAAACCTTCAACTTTATTATTAAAATTAATTTCCTTAAGTGTATCCCAAATTAAAGTTTGGTTGCTTGATAAAACAACTTTATTTATTTTTTTTTCTAATTCATTAATTACTGAAAGGACCGGTAATGCAGTACAAGAAACAAATAAAGCGTCGCTTTTTGATAAATCTATTTTTGCAAGTGTTTCAAATACATATTGTGGATCAACTTTACCAATATCTAAATCTGAGGCTATATCAAAATAAGAAAGTTCATCAATTTCTATATTTTCTTTTTTGAAATAATTAATTACTGATTGATTAATCTCATCTGTATAGGGAGTAAAAATTGACAATCTTTTTATTTTTAAACTTTTCAGTGCATTTATTGCTGATGTTATTGGTGTCGTAACTTTAGTGTTTGGTTTTGCTAGGTTAACTTTATCATGAATTGATTGATATCCTGCAGCAATTGTTCCTGAGGTACATCCATAGGCAACACAATCCAATTGCTGATCTGGCAAAATATCCTCGGTAACTTTTGGAATATCATCTGCCATTTTTTTTAATTTTTCATTTGTTAAAGGATTATAACATTTAATTCTATTGCAATATAAATCTATGTCCTTTCCATAAATTACATTGTTAAAATCTTTTTCGATTCTAAAGTCGCTAGCTAATGTAATTAACCCTACCCTCGGATTATGCTTTTTTATATATTTTGGTTCTATCTTGGTTAATTTCATTTAAAGCTTGATTAAATATATATTGATTAAATAGTCTAGTTAAATTACAGTCTTGTCTGAGCGATACATAACTCGTCGATATTTACAAAATACGAAAGTGGGATCAATCGTCTTAGATTTAATTATTTAAGGAGGTTAGAATGAAATTTGGTTACTTTTGCAATACCACAAACTGGGATCATAAGCCCTATAAACAATTATTAGATGAAACTAAGGAGATCACTACTTATTGTGATAAAAATAATTGGAACTCTATTTGGTACACAGAGCATCACTTTAATCATGAAGGAATGGAGTCTTGCACAAACCCTTTAATGATGGGTGTTGATGCAGCTGCAAGAACTAAACAAATTAGAATAGGACAGGCTTGTAATGTTATTACTTTCCATAACCCAATAAGATTAGCAGAAGACATTGCTTTATTAGATCAGTTATCCAATGGAAGAGTTGAGGTTGGAATTGGTAGAGGTATTTATGGAAGGGAAGCAATTAATATGAATAAAGAGGCTGATCTTAAAGATCAGGCTAAAAACTTTAGATTATTTGAAGAAACTTTAACTATAATGAAAAAAGCTTGGACCGAAGAATTTTTTAATCATAAGGGTGAATTTTATACTTATCCGTCACCAAATTTTGTATGGCAACATGATATGAGTCCACCAAGTGAAAAATTTTTAGATACAACGACAAATGAAATTAAAAAAATAAGTATTGTTCCAAAACCAAAACAAGCACCTCATCCTCCAATTTGGCAGGTAGTAGATGGTGCAAGGTCAATAGAATGGGCAGCACAAAATGGTCTTAATACTATAATGTGGATACCTACTGTTAAAGCCTTAAAGAAAAGATTTGAGATATATAGAGATGCAAAATCAAAAGCTGAAAATAGAGATGTTCCATTAGGAGAGGGTATTTCTTTAGTTAGAGATATGTTTGTTGCAGAAACAATGGAAGAAGCAGAAAAATTAGCTGGAGAGCACATTATAAATTATATGAGATGGGTTTGCCATTGGAGAGGTTTAGGCAATCATATGGATCCAGGTGAAGAGTTACCAGAAACAAAGCATAAATTAGATCTTCTAAACTATGATTTCTTACATAAAAGAAATTTATTATTTGGTACCCCTGAATATGTAGTCAATAAAATTAATGAATTAAAATCAGAATTAAACTTACAAAACTTACAAGTTTGGTCAAACTTTCCAGGTATAGACCATAAAGCTTGCATGAGAAGTATAAAGCTGTTTAATGATGAAGTAATACCTAAAATTAACTTTGATAACGACGATATAGAGAAAGCTAGTTAGTGAAACTTGAATTAAGGAAGTTTACAAAGTTTGTAGATAAAACTTTTATTGAAGGTGGAAAAGAAGCTAAGGAACCAGTTTTACTGGTTTCAGTAGCAGCTGTTTTTAAAAACCCTTGGACCGGACAAGGTTTTGTTGAAGACTTAAAACCAATTATTTTAGATTTAGCTCCAAAACTTGGTGACATTTTAGTACCAGAATTAATTAAAGAAATTGGATCACCTGAAAAAATTTTAGCTTATGGAAAAGCTGGCACTGTAGGATTGAATGGTGAAATAGAACATGCATCAGCTTTTATTCATACTTTAAGATTTGGAAATAAATTTAGAGATGCTGTTGGTGGTACTTCATATTTAAGTTTTACAAATACAAGAGGGCCTGCAGGGTCTAAAATATCTATTCCTATGATGCATAAAACAGACTCTGGTTTAAGACCCTATTATTTGACTCATGAATTTACTATTCATGATGCACCATTTGATGATGAAATTGTAATTGCAATTGGTGGTGCATCAAGTGGGAGAGCTCATGCTAGAACTGGAGACCGTTATCAGGATATGAAAGAAATGGGATTAGATCCCAAATAATCTAATGTCCCAAAATTTTGATCCAAATCAAAATTATTATTCTTTTAATAAAAAAAATTCTTTACCTATTGTATTTATCCATGGAGTAGGTCTTGATCATCAAATGTGGGATAATCAAATCATTTACTTCAATGAATATTCAACTCTAACTTATGATTTATTAGGACACGGAAAAACACCATGTGATAAAGGCAAACTTAGTCTTAAAGATTTTTCTAATCAACTTTTAGAAATTTTAGATCATTTGGGAGTTGAGAAAATAAATCTTATAGGTTTTTCTTTAGGTTCTTTGATTGCATTGGATTTTTCATCTCATTTTAAAAAAAAAGTAGAAAAACTTATATTAATTGGCACTACTTATAAAAGATCAGATGAAGAGAGATCACTTGTGTTAGATAGATATAATCAAGCAAAATTGAATAAACCAATATCTAAACAAGCTTTAAAAAGATGGTTTAGTGACAAATACCTTGAGGATAATCCAAAAACTTATGATTTGTTTATGAAAATCTTAAATAAAGAACCAGAAGATCATAAAAACTTTCTTAAAGCTTATGAGTTATTTGCTAATCATTATGATGATTTTGAAGCTATAAAAAAGATAGACCGAAAAACTTTGGTGATGACTGGTTCAGATGATATTGGTTCTACTCCAGCAATGTCTAAAGAATTAGTAAAAGACCTTGCTAATTCTACTTATATTGAAATTAAAAATGGAAAACATCTTTGTAGTATAGAATGTGCAGATGATGTTAATATGAAAATTAAAAATTTTATTAATAATTAAATGTCAAAAATTCAAAATTTTAAAATGTACATTAATGGTGAATGGGTAGATTCATCCTCTGGAAAAAAAATTGAAACATTAAATCCTGAAAATAATGAAGTTTGGGCAACTGTTCCTGAAGCAAATGAAAAGGATGTAGACAAAGCTGTTCAATCAGCTCAAAAAGCTTTTGAAAATAATTGGTCTACACTTCATCCAAGAGAAAGAGCAAAGTATTTAAAATTAATTGCTGATCAACTAAGAGCTAATGCAGAACATCTTGGAAAAATAGAAACTATTGATACTGGTAAGCTTTATAGAGAAACGAAAACCCAAGCTAATTATATTGCAGAATATTATGATTACTTTGCAGGTTTAGCTGACAAAGTAGAAGGAACTGTTGTCCCAATAGATAAACCAGATATGCAAGTTACAACAACAAGAATTCCTATAGGTGTTGTGGCTGCAATTATTCCTTGGAATTCTCAAATGTTATTAACAGCCGTCAAACTTGCTCCAGCTCTTGCTATGGGGAATACAGTTGTTATTAAAGCTTCTGAACTTGCACCTGTAACTCTTTTAGAGTTTGCAAGATTAATAGATAAAGCTGGATTACCAAAAGGAGTTATTAATATCATTACTGGTTTAGGTGAGCCTTGTGGAAAAGCTTTGACTACGCACAACCTTGTAGAGAGAATAGCATTCACTGGTGGGCCAGAAACTGCAAAAAATATTGTCAAAAACTCTGCAGAAAATTTATCTCAAGTAAGCTTAGAACTTGGTGGTAAAAGTCCAGTTGTGGTATTTGATGACGCTGATCAAGAAAATGCTTTGAATGGTATAACTGCTGGAATTTTTGGAGCAAGTGGTCAAAGTTGCATTGCAGGTTCTAGACTTTATTTACAATCTAATATTTATGACGAATTTTTAAAAAAATTAATTTCTAAAGCTGAAAAAATAAAATTAGGTGGCCCAATGGAAAAAGATACTCAAATGGGACCATTAAATAGTTTTAAACAATTAGAAAATATTGAAAAAAATATAAAAGCTACTATTGAACAAGGTGGAAAGATTAGATGTGGTGGGAAAAGATCTTCTGTTTCAAATAAAGGTTACTACTTTCCAGCAACAATTATAGAATGTAAAAATCACAACCTTCCTGTTGCAGAAAATGAATTATTTGGTCCAATATTATCAGTTATGAAGTTTGATAAAGAAGATGAGGTAATAAATAAAATGAATGATAATAAATATGGACTTTCATCTGGAGTTTATACTTCTAACTTTGCGCGTGGCTTAAGAGTATCTGAAGCTATACGCGCTGGTATAGTTTTCATAAATACTTACCGACTAATCTCTCCAATGGCTCCTTTTGGTGGTATTAAAGATAGTGGTTATGGTAAAGAAGCTGGTATTGAGTCTATTAAAGAATACACAAGAATTAAGACCACATGGTATAATTCATCAGATAAACCGATGACTGATCCATTTACAATGGGTTAGAACTTGCCTTTAAAACATTTATTAATCTTACTTTTTATTGCAATGGCTCACGGGAGCGCATTTCCTTTTACCAAATTGGTTTTAAATGACTCTGTTCCTCCAATTCTTATGGCATCACTAAGAATGGGATTAGTATTGCTGATATTAATTCCTTTTTGGAAATTTAAAATACCAGAAAAGAAATATATGCCTTCATTGTTAGCTTTTTCAATCTCAATGGGTGTGATGGTTTATGTGTTTATGACACTTGCGCTTTACTATTCCTCTATTATCTCACCTATAATTGTAGGTTCTCAACTAGCAATACCTTTTGGAATACTTGCTAGCGCATTCATGTTAAATGAAAACATAAGTCCAAAAAAATGGTTTTTTATATTTTCCGCTTTTATTGGTGTATTAATAATATTTTTTGATCCAAAATTAGTCGATAATTTTTTAGGATTATTCTTTGCAAGTTTAATGGCATTAGCTTTTGCTTTTTCTCAAGTTTTTTCAAGACAGTTGAGGGACTTAGATATTAGTTTGACAAATGCATTTACTGGTTTATTTGGTTTTGTAATTTTGTTGATACTATCC
>CACKPP010000006.1 GCA_902602105.1 uncultured Pelagibacteraceae bacterium | reverse complement strand
ATTTGGTTATTTTAATTTGATTAAAATCACTATCAAAATTAAAAATAAACTCTTTATCACTTGTTTCTTTAAATGATGTTATAATATTTTTTAAATATTTTCTTATTGTAAGATCTTCATCAATAAATTCATCTTCTTCACTTGGATTTAAAGATAATCTTTTTAAAATTTGATTACATCTCTCAACTTGACTAGATAATAATTCTACATCTTGAAATAATTCTTTTTGATTTTTCAATTGTTTTTTAAGTTCGTGAGTAATAATTTTAATAGTAGATAAAGGTGTCCCTAAAGAATGAGCTGCTGCAGCAGCCTGCCCTCCCAAAGATAACATTTCATGCTCTTTTGCCATAACTTCTTCCATCTTATTTAAAGCTTCCTTTCTAAGTCTAGATTCTGCACCAAAAATAATCGCAAAATAATTTAAAAACACTAATGCTATTATCAATGCTGTTGGTATTGAATAATAATAATAAGGATCTACATGAAAATGATCATTTAAAGGGCTGGGTAATTCTTTTGAATAAAAAGTAAGAAAAGTAATTATAAATATTGTTGTTAAGACTAATAATAGATTTGTTCTTAATCCTAAATTTGATGATGCAAAAATACTTGGTATTATTATGAAAATTATGAAAGGATTAACTACTCCCCCGGTAAAATAAACTAATATTCCAAGTTGAAATATATCAATCATCAAAAATACTAAAGCTGATCTGTCTGATAACTGAGTTTTTTTATAAATAAAAATTAAATATAAATTACTAATAATTCCAGCTAAAATTACCAAATTGGTGAAAATGAAGTTAAACTCAAAATTTAAATAAAAATAAACAATATAAATCGAGATTAGTTGTCCAATTATCCCAATCCATCTAAGTGTTATATACGTGGATTTTTTTAAAGAGTAATATTTTGAAGTTTCAAAAAACTTCATTATTTAAATATCTAGGTTTTGAACGTTTATTGCATTAGAAATTATGAAATCTCTTCTTAAAGCCACATCATTACCCATTAAGGTATGAATTAAATTTTGATCTTTTTTTGTATCTTTTGAGTACTGTACTTGTAATAAGTTTCTTGTATCTGGATCTAAAGTTGTACTCCAAAGTTCTTCAGGGTTCATTTCTCCTAACCCCTTGAACCTTTGTATATTCATATTAGTTTTTTTTATATCTAATTCTTTAATAAATTCTTTTGATCCTTTTTTTAATTTTTTAAATTCTTGGTTATTTTTGATAATATAACTTTCAAGTTCTTTTTCATCTTTTATATAAATCCCTTTTGATCCTTTATTTATCTTAAATAAAGGTGGCTGAGCTAGATATACATAACCATTTTCTATTAATTTATTAAAAGGTCTATTATTAAAGAAGGTTAACAATAGTGCTCTAATGTGTGACCCATCAACATCAGCATCTGTCATTATTATTATCTTTCCATACCTCAAATCTTTTAAATCAATTTCTTGTGATTTAGGATCTAGTCCTAATGCGTTTATTAATGTCACTATTTCATTTGAAGAAATCATTTTTGACAAAGCTTTAGTTTGATGATCTGTGCCATTTCTATTTCCATTATTCTTAATCTTTAATTCTTCTACATAAGTATTTAAAATTTTTCCTCTTAAAGGTAAAACAGCTTGATTTGCTCTGTTTCTTCCTTGCTTGGCAGATCCTCCAGCAGAGTCTCCCTCAACTATAAACAGTTCAGTTCCTTCTTGTTTTCCAATCTGACAATCAGCTAATTTTCCTGGTAATCCACTTAATTCTAAAGCCCCTTTCCTTCTAACACTTTCTCTTGCTTTTCTTGCAACATCTCTTGCTAATGCAGCTTGGATGATTTTAGCAAAAATAATTTTGGAAATTGCAGGATTTTGGTCAAACCAAATAGACAACTTTTCATTTATAATATTTTCTACTATCATTCTCACCTCTGATGAAACTAACTTATCTTTTGTTTGAGAAGAAAACTTAGGATCTGGAATTTTTGTTGATAAGACACAAGTCAACCCTTCTTTTATATCATCTCCAGATATTGTTAATTTATTTTTTTTTAAAAGATTATGTTCATTGGCATATTTATTTATAACTCTTGTTAGTGCACTTCTAAAACCTAATAAATGTGTTCCTCCATCTTTCTGAAATATATTATTTGTGTATGGTAAAACATCTTCGGAGTAAGTTGCATTCCACTTCAAAGAACATTCAATTTCTATATTTTGTTTTTTCCCTTCTATGTAAATTGGCTTTTTGAATAAATCATTATCATTTTTATTTTTTAATTTTTCTCTTTTTTCATCCAAAAACTGAACGAACTCAAGAACACCACCATCGAATTTAAAATTATGAGTCTTTTCTTTTTTCTGACTCTCATCTACAAAAGTAATTTCAATACCCTTATTTAGAAAAGCTAACTCTCTCATTCTTTTAATTAAAATGCTGCCAGTAAATTTAATAGATGAAAAAACATCCTTAGAAGGTAAAAAAGTTATTTTTGTACCAGTTTCTTTTGATTTACCAATAATTTTTAACGGTGCTTTAGCTTCTCCATTTTTAAATTCTATATAATACTTTTTACCATCTCTATTTATTTCAAGTTTTAATTCTTCAGATAAAGCATTAACAACTGAAACACCAACCCCATGTAAACCACCCGAAACTTTATAAGAATCATGATCGAACTTTCCACCAGCATGAAGTTGAGTCATTATTACCTCAGCAGCAGATTTTTTTTCTCCTTTATGAAGATCAACTGGAATTCCTCTTCCATCATCTTTAACAGTGATAGTTCCATTTTTATTAATTGATACATAAATATTACTACAATGACCTGCTAAGGCTTCATCTATAGAGTTATCTACAACTTCGTAGACCATATGATGAAGACCAGTGCCATCATCTGTATCACCAATGTACATACCTGGTCTTTTACGAACTGCCTCTAAGCCCTTTAAAACTTTGATAGAATCTGCTTGGTAATTATTATTTTTCATTTTTTGGAAAAAAATATAATAACATAAATTATACTATTTAAATACAGAAGTTTTAATATATGTTGAGTTTTTACAAACCGAAATGATAAAAAAAGGTATTATTCTCGCAGGCGGAACAGGGACTAGATTAAGTCCACTAACTAAATCTGTAAACAAACAATTATTACCTATTCATGACAAGCCTATGATTTTTTATCCTCTTTCTGTGATGATGTTAGCTGATATAAGGCAAATTTTATTAATCGTAAATCCTGGGCAAATTGAAAATTTTAAGAGCTTGTTAGGAGATGGATCAAGATATGGAATAAAAATAAATTATAAAATCCAAACTAAACCCAGGGGTCTACCTGATGCATTTAATTTGGGGAGATCATTTATTGGTAAAGATAATGTTGCACTCATTCTTGGTGATAATTTTTTTTATGGGCAAAGCTTAGCAAAAAAACTTGAAAAATCATCTAAACATAAAATTGGTGCTACAATTTTTTTGAAGGAAGTTTTAAGACCTGAAAATTATGGTATTGCAAAAATCAAAAATGGAATAATAGAAAAAATAATTGAAAAGCCAAAAAAATTTGTATCGAATAATGCAATAACTGGATTATATTTTTTTGACAATGATGTATGCAAATATGCAAAAAAATTAAAACCTTCAAAAAGAAAAGAGCTAGAAATAACAGATCTGATTAATATATATAAAAAAAATAGTAAACTAAAATATGAAATAATAGGCAGAGGTGCAATTTGGTCTGATGCTGGAAAAATACAAGATTTAAGTAATGTGTCAAATTATGTTAAATCTGTAGAAGAAGTACAAGGAATTAAAATAGCATGCTTAGAAGAAATTTCTTTACTTAAAAAATGGATAGACAAAAATAAGATTAAACAAAATATGAAGTTTTATGGAAATTGTGAATATAGCAACTACTTAAAGAAAATTATAATTTGAAAACAAAAACAATCTTATTGACCGGTTCCACTGGATTTATTGGGAAAATTTTTTTAAAGAATGCTCTTTATAATGGTTATAATGTATTAGATATCTTAAGAAAAAAAAATAAAAATAATAAAGAATTAAAATCTTTAAAAAAAAAATATAATCAAAAATATAGTACTATTTTTTATTCAAGATTTGAGGAAATAAATAATAAATTAAAAAATAAAAAAATTGATTATTTTGTTAATTTTGCAACACTTTATAAAAACTCCCACAAACAAGATGAGTTACCTCTATTTATAAATTCGAATATCACTTTTCCAACAATAATTTTAGAAAATATCTACTTGAAAGTAAAAAAAATTATCAATCTTGGGACAATGATGCAACATATGAATGGAAAAGATTATCTACCAAAAAATTTTTATGCATCAACAAAATCAAGTTTTGAAATGATTTTAAAATTTTATTCATCTCAAAATAAAAATTTGAGGTGTTATAACCTCAAGTTTTTTGAGAGTTTTGGAGAATTTGATAAAAGAAAAAAATTAATTCCTACATTAATTAAAAATTATAGAAAAAACTTACAGACAAAAATTATATCTAACAAACTTGAATTAAATATTGTCCATGTAAATGATATTGTAAAAGCAGTAAATATTTTACTCAAAAGAAGTTTAAAAAGCGGTGATTATTGTCTCAAACATAGTAAAAATATTAAAATCTCTAATTTAATTTCAAAAATTAACAATAAATCAAATAAAAAAATGAAAATAAAATTTTTGAATAAAAAAACAGAAAAACCGTTTATAAGTAAAATTCATGTTTTACCTGGATGGAAAGCTGACAAATATTTGCAAAAAAAAATTGAAGATAAATTCTAAATGAAAATATTAAAAACAAAAATAAAAGGTCTTTTACTTTTAAAAACCTCGATCTATAAAGATAAAAGAGGTTTCTTTAAAGAAGTTGAGAAAAATAAAATACTTAAAAAAAAGTTTATTTTTGATTGTTTTTCTTACTCAAAAAAAAATACTCTTAGAGGTATGCATTTACAAACAAAAAAAAGCCAAGCCAAGATTATTACTGTAGTACAGGGAAAAATTTTAGATGTAGTTGTTGATTTAAGAAAAAACTCAAAAACATATGGTAAACATTTTTCAATAGAGATTTCTCAAAATTCAGATTTTTCTTTATATATACCGGAAAAATTTGCGCATGGTTTTCTTTGTTTGTCTAAAGAATGTGCGGTTTATTACAAATGCTCAAATTATAGAGATAAAAGTAGTGAGACAACCATAAAATGGGATGACAAAGACTTAAAAATTAAATGGCCTATAACAAAACCTCTTTTATCTAAAAAAGACAAAGTTGGTATCAAGTTTACAGATTTTAAATAATTTTAGGCACAGGGATGTGAGTAATAAATTTACCACCTCGCTTAATAAATTTATGTTCTTTTTTGAATATCTCATTTTTAAAATTCCACGCTCCAAGAAAAACATAATCAACTTCATCTACTGATAATTTTCTGTATTTTTTTATTTTAATTTTACTTCCAGGTAAAAACTTTCCTATTTTGTATGAGGTTGTATCATAAAAAAAGTCGATTTTTTCTGTTCCTATTTTACAATAATTTAATACTGTACATGATTTAGCTGTAGCACCATATCCAATAATTTTTTTATTTTTTGCCCGTAAAGTTTTGAAAATTTTATTCAATCTTTCTTTAGAAGTAGCAACCTTTTTTGCAAACTTTTTATAGGTGTAAAATTTATGCAATCCTTTTCTTCTCTCTAAATTAATATTTTTTTTTAATCTTTTGTTAATTTTATAGAACTTATTTTTTTTACTTTTAATAAAATATCTATTAGATCCTCCATGAGTTTTTGTGTTTTCAATATCAAATATCTCTAATCCAAACTGATCAAGAATTTTTTGTAATGCAATGGTTGAAAAAACATAAATATGTTCACAATAAAACTGATCATATGCAACATTTTTTATACATTCTAATAATGATGGATCCTCAAGAATTAAAATCCCTCTATCGCTCAATGATAATTTTACAGCTTTAAATATTTCAGTAAAATTTTTTATATGACTCAAAGTATTAGCTGAATAAATTAGATCAATTTTTCTTTTTTTTGTGATTTTTTTAGCTAAAGATATGTCCCAATATTCTGAGAAAGTTTTATATCCATTCTTACTTGTAATCTTTGCCAAATTTTTGCAAGGTTCAACTCCTATAATTTTATTTTTTCTAAAATTTTTAATGAATGCTCCATCATTACTTCCAATTTCTAAAACCAGATTTGGTTTAAATCTTTTTTTAATTATTTGGGAAAGAAGTTTAAAAGAATTTTTCATAGTTTTTGATTCTGAAGATTTATATGGATATCTCTCATTAAACATCTTTTCTTTAGGAACAGTATTTAATATTGAAACTAAATAATTTTTTGGATTGAAACCAATAACTAGACGAAATTTTTTTTCTTTATAATTTAGATTTTTACTGTCTAAATATGAATTTGCTAAAGGTTGTAATCCCAAATCTAAAAATTTCTTCATTTTATTTAATTTTATTCATATAAAAAATTATAAATTTTAAGACTCCAATTATATAAGCAATGTTTTTTAATGAACCTTTTAATTGAAAAAATAAAATATTAAAGATAAATAAAATTATATTTTGGATCAACTTTCTAAAAATTTTAATAAATCTCAATTTTTTTAATTTAAAATCGTAAACTAATTCTCCATATAAAAAGTTTGAAAATCTCACAAAATCAGTTTTATAAGTATTTTCGGATGAATTGCTGCTATCATGTTTTGCTAATGCGTTTAAAGCCATAGCCATTTTATATTTTGTTAAGTTTATTTTTCTTTCCAGAAAAATATCCTCCCAGTAGAGAAAAAAATCTTCATCGAAGAAACCAATTTTATTTAATTTTTTTACATCACACATAATGCATGAAAAATTTAATTTTTTTAAAATTTTGTAACCAAATTTCTTTTTTGAAGTTTTTTTATGGTTTGGAGATACAAAAATAATATCCTTTTTTCTTTTAATTATTTTATATAAAATTTGTATTGAAAAATTATTTATCAGAATATCAGGTTGAGTGAATAAGCAATATTTTGTTCTTACTTTAGAAAGCAAAAAATTAGATGCTTTACTTAATCCAATATTTTTTTTAGAATTAAAATATTTAAAATTTAAGTTTAGTTTATTTTTAAGGTAATTTTTTACATAATTGTTTTTTCCCTGGTCAAAGATAATTATTTTATAATTTTTATAATTTCTTAAATTATCCAGTTTATTAATAGGAGTTTTATATAAAGTTAATATAACGGTAATATCTTTATAATTTTTTTTCATATTTTATGTTATATCCATATTTAAACAAAAAAGTGAATCTGATTAATTAAAATTAAATTATGAAAATAGTTATTTTAGCAGGAGGATATGGTACTCGGTTGTCTGAGGAAACCAACATAAAGCCCAAACCTCTTGTTAGGATTGGATCCAAACCAATCATTTGGCATATTATGAAAATTTACTCTCATTATGGTTATAAAGAATTTGTTATTTGTCTTGGTTATAAGGGTTATATGATTAAAGATGAATTAGAAAAATATCAAAAGAAAGAAAATTGGAAAATTTCTTTTGTAAATACTGGTCTCCACACTATGACTGGAGGGAGGATTAAAAGAATTAAAAAGTTTATAAAAAAGGATGAAAACTTTTGTTTATCTTATGGCGATGGCCTTTCCAATGTAAATATAAATAAACTTATTAAATTTCACAAAAATAAAAAAAAAATAGCTACCCTTACCGCTGTTAGGTATAAAAACCCAAAAGGAATTTTGTCAATCAGTAAAAATTTTTTAGTAAATAATATCAAGGAAAAACCAATGGAATATATTAATGGAGGTTTTTTTGTATTATCAAAAAGAATATTCAAATTTTTAAGAAATGATGAGACAATTTTTGAAAAAGATTGTTTAACAAAGTTAACTAAAACAAATCAGTTATCAGCCTATAAACATAATGAATTTTGGGCATGTATGGATACTTTAAGAGAGAAAAAGGATTTAAATTATCTGTGGAAAAATAAAAAATCTAAATGGAAAGTTTGGTAATTTTTAGAAATGTATAAAAACCTTAAAAATAAAAAAATTTTGATTTTTGGTAACACCGGTTTTGTAGGTTCCTGGTTAAGTATAGCCCTTGATCTTCTTGATGTAAAAATCTTAGGTGTTTCACTCAAGATGAGTAATCAAAATTATATATCTAACACTTCACAATTTAAAAAAAAAATTAAAACTGTTTATTGTGATATTAATAATTTAGATAAAATTAAGAATACTATAATTAATTTTAAACCAGAAATTGTTATTCATTTGGCATCTCAACCTATAGTTCAGAAAGGATTTGAAAATCCGAAAGAAACCTTTTCAACAAATATTTTTGGATCAATCAAAATTTTTGAAATGATAAAGAAAATAAGTTCTGTAAAAAAAATAGTTATTTTTACTTCTGATAAAGTTTATCAAAATGATTTTAAGACATTGAATGAAAAATCTAACTTGGGGGGACTTGATCCTTATAGTGCTAGTAAATCTTGCCAGGATATAATTAGTCAAAGTTATAATTACAGTTTTTTAAATAAAAAGATGGTACTTATTAGATCGGGAAATATTATTGGTGGAGGAGATTGGGGCCAAAATAGATTATTACCAGATATAATTAAAGCCTTTCGAAATAAACAAAAGATTAAAATAAGATCTATCCATTCTACCCGACCCTGGTTACATATCTTAGATGTAATTAATGCTTTTTTAATTATCATAAATAAAAATATTAAAAAAAATAAGACTCTAGCTTATAATCTAGCTCCCAATAAAACATCCCAGGTAAGTGTAGGTAAAATTTTAGATATAATAAAAACAAAAACTCAAATTAACAATCTTAAAATAAAAAAAATAAAAAGTAAAATTAGAGAAAAAAAGTATCTTAAACTTTCTGCAAAAAAAATCTTTAAAGAATTAAAATGGCGTCCAAAATTAAATTTAACTAAAAGTTTAATTTTAACTATAGATTTATATCTCCAAAAAAAAGGGAATTTATTTTATAAAACAAAAAATCAAATAGTTAATTTTTTAAATTAATGTTTTTTTCAACTTTTTCCCAAAACTTTATAAAAGTTCCATATTCAGCGGTATTATTATAGTTTTTTTTAATTTTGGCATAAATATACTTTTTTAAAACCAAAACTCTTGGATCATTTTTGTTTTTTGTAATCATTTTACCAAAAGGATTAATTTTACTTAAGTATATTCTATTTTCATTCTTTATTATAAATTTGTCCTTATTTTCATACTTTATATTTAAGAAAATTTTATTTTTTTTTTTATCACTGACAGTCAAATACCAGCGATTTTTTAGGAGAATATTTTTTTCTATTTTATTAAAATTAAGATCGCAAAATAATTTTAAAAAGTGTACTCCATAAAATCTGATTAAACCACCACCTCTGTTTTTATCATATTTCCACGAGTCTAAAATATTCTTTTTTTTAATTGACCAGATAATTTCCAAATTCTTTTTTTTCTTTAAATAAATAAACCAATTTAAATATTCAAAAATGAATCCAACACTAAATTTGATATTATTTTTTTTAAGAAAATGAATTACATTTAATGATTTTTTCGGATTTGTGTGTATAGGTTTTTCTAAAAATACATGATTAAATTTTTTTTTAAATTTTAAAATTTTTTTTAGTAAAATAAATTGACTAGACGGATTTTTAGCAATTACTAAATAATCAACATCTTTTAATACTTTTTCAAGAGTTTCATACCAAAAAATTTTTTTGTTAAATTTCTTAAGAATATTTCTTTTTTGAAATTTATTTTTATATTTTTTATCTAAAAAAACTTTTTTTGAACAAAAAACAACAGAAGGAAGATACCCATATAAACCAAATCCAGATCCTAAAATCAAAGTATTCATTTAAAATCTTTTTTTGAAATTATATTTACTATTTTTCCACTATAATTAAATTCATTTTTTAAATAATTCTTAATTTCTTTAGATATATGCCAGGCAAAATTTAATATAATTTTTTTTTTATCAATTTCTTTTTTTAAAAATTTTTCCTTTATAATTTTGATATTTGTACCAGGAGCATAATGGTTAATTTTTAAAGATGAGTTTTTTTCATAAATATTAGATATAGTTTTATTATCTAATTTCAAAAGATTAATAAGAATTGAAGCTCTGCCTGGAAAAGCTTTAGCTGGTAAAGGTCCAAATTTTTCGACTAGACTTATTATTTCTTTTTTTTTATTTCTTTTCCATTTGTTAATTTTGTGTTTCATTTTTTTATATTTAGAAATTATTTTTTTTTCTTTTTCTAATTCTTTATAAAGTTTAGCTGAATTTTTATTAGAATTACTTAAAAAAACTCTTAAGTTACCATTGTATCTTTTAACAAAATTGAAATCTAAAATATTTAATCCCAATAATTGAGAAATTTTATAAAATGAATTTAAACTATATGTTCGCGGATGCTCATGATAAAAAGTATCAAATTGATTTTTTTCAATAACTTCTTTTAAATAATGATTTTCTATTACTATCAATGTTCGACTTGAAACTAAATTTTTTAGAGATTTTATTAAATTCTTAAAATCTTCGATATGTGCAAATACATTTGTAAATGTAATAACATCAAATTTCTTGATCTTTTTTTTAATTTTATTAGATAAACTTAAATTAAAATAATCATTAAAAATTTTATGACCCTTTTTCTTTGCTTCTAAATATGCATTAGTAGGCTCTATTCCGTATGTAATAGATCCTTTTTTTCGAAATATATCTAATAAACTCCCATCATTACATCCTATGTCTAGGACTATTTTTTTTTTTAAATTTTTTTTCCTTTGAATTTTTTCAACTAAGTCATTCATTCCGATTAAAACATCTTTTGTATTAGCAGATCTATAATGATATTTTTTTGGAAATAATCTTTTTTTTGCAATATTATATTTTTGATATGCTGTTAAACACTTTTCACAAAACTTAACTTCCAATTTATAAAATATATTTTTTTTTGGTATTGAAAGTAAATCATCACATAGAGGTTGTTTGCCTAAATCAATAAAGTTTTTTAATCTATGATTGCAGATTTGACATTTTTCTATAATTATATAACTCATTGATATGTTTATAAGACTAAATTCAAAAATATGAAATCTAATAATTTAAAGATTTATTGTATCACTCACAAATATTTTTCATTTTTAAAAAAGATGAATTTACAAGTTATTGTTGGTGGTGCTTATTATAAAAAAAATATTTTTCCTAAAAATTGGTTGTTAGATAATAGAAATAAAAATATATCAAAAAAAAATTTTAATTTTGGAACACTTACCTCTATTTATTGGATTTGGAAAAATGAATTAAAAAAATATAATAAAAGTGATTGGGTGGGAATATGCCATTATAGAAGATTTTGGTTAAAAGAAAAACACAATAAGAAAATTAACTTTAATAATTTAAAAAAAAATTTATTAAATACTATTCCAAAAAACTTCAAATACGATGCAATAGTAGTTTCTCCTCAAAATCTTACTGGATATAAAACATCAAAAATTTTAAAAAAAGGTGGAAAAAATTTAATCAAGAATCCTTTAATACTTTTTAATAAAAAATTACATACTATAAATTTACATTTTGATATGTTTCATATTTATGATGGTCTTAAAAAAGCATCAAATTTAATGAAAAAAAATGAGAAGCAGAAATTTTTAACTTATATTAATTCAGAGACAGAATATTACCCTTTTAGTATTTTTATTCTAAAAAAATCAAAATTCGAAAAACTCTGTAATGATACATTTAGATGGATATTCAAATGTGAAAATTTGTTTAACAAAGAAATTTTAAAAGGTTATGGACAGATAAGAATTTTTGATTTCCTTGCAGAGAGATATTTTTCGTTCTGGATAAAACAAAATACTTCCTATAAAGTTTTGCCAGTAATTTATATTGATCCGAAAAATTATAAACATAATAAGATTATTTAATTATTTTTTTGGCGGAGAGAGTGGGATTCGAACCCACGGTACCTGTAAGGGTACACACACTTTCCAAGCGTGCGCCTTAAACCACTCGGCCACCTCTCCACTATTTTTTTCTTTTTTCTTGTGACTTTCCTGTTCTTAAATATTTCTTTTCAAAATTTTTAAGATTTTGAAAAAATTTTAAATTTCTTGCAAACGATTTTAGCTTATTGTCATTTATCAAAACATCATTCTTTGAACCTTTTCTATTTTTAAAAATTGTGGTATTTTTTTTAACACTTTTTGATATCTCATTTGCGGGTCTTCCCCTGGAAAAATAATATGTTGCTAAAGATTTTCTAGACATATTATCTGGACAATTAAGAGGATTTGGATGTCCATGATTTGTATAATCATTTGTAGAAAAAATTACCATTGTGTTAAAATTTGGTAATATTCTTTTTTCACACTTTTTCATATTTTTATTCCATAACTCTAAACTGCCACCATATTTTTTTTTCCATCTTTTATTTAAATAAATTAAAATATTTATTCTTCTATCTAAGTTTTTTTTAGGGTGTTTATTAAAATCTGTATGAACTTTCAAAACACCTCCTTTTTTTATCTCATGTAAACCACCCCCACTTAGAGACATGTCAGGTAAAATTTTTTCACGAATTGATGTTAACTCTTGCAGGAAATTTATAAATTTTTTTGAATTTAAATAATTAAATATGAATTTTGTATTTTCCTTAAATTTTTTTTTATCATTATTTGCGAATTTAATCTCATTTTTGTTGCTATAATTTAAGGAAGAATGAATTTTTTGAAGATCTGGAAATTCATTTAATACCTTTTCTAAAAATTTTTTATCAAAAAAATCTTTAATTATTATGTGCGGAAAAGGTTTTGATTTAAGATATTTGCTTTTATTTTTTTTGGCAAAAAATTTTAAATCTTTAAATTTTGAAGATGTAACTTTTTTATTCATCTAATATCCATTTTGAATATTTATCTTGATTTTTTCTTAAATAATCTGGATAACTTTCATCAATTGGTACATATTCAAATTTGTGACCTCTTTCAAATAAATCTTCTTTATTTTTAATTTTATCTTTTATAACTTCTTCATTGTAATATTTTTCTTTATCCCAATTCGTCTCAGCTAAGCTTTTGAATTTTTTTGAAATATCTTTTGGCTCTAAAAGATAATTAAAATGCCATCCACCATCTTTAATTATTTCAATATTTTTTTCTTTATCGAATCTCCAGAAACCATATTTCAAATTTTTAGACACAACTTTTTGTCTCAACCAGTCTATTGATTTTAAATTTTTTTTTTTACATATTCTCGTACCTTCCCATGGCGTTTCATGTTTATTAAATAAATTAATTTTATATGTAAACATTCTTTGAAAAAAAATTCCGTATTTATTTTTTAAATTGAAATTTTTTAACAATTTAGGATTTGGTATTTCATCTGGATCAGAAAACATTATGTAGTCTTCTGCTGTTTCATTTAATATCCCATTAAAGATAAATTCTCTTTGCCAAGCTTGATTTTGCCAAGGCGTATTTTTTGAAGGAAATTTTTTATCTAAAATAATATGTTCAATTTTATTTTTTACTTCTGGATAATCTTCTTTCAAAAAATTTATTTTTTTTGAATTTCCTCTATGATCATAAACAGACTCACATATTACAAATTTGTCTACCACATCTTTTAATATGGCAAATCTAATTTCCATTTGTAAATTTTCTTGAAAAAAAGTGACACAATCAATGATCTTGCTCATTTTATTTATCCTTATTTATTTTTAAGACACCAATAAATGCTTCTTGAGGGATCTCAACTCTCCCAAATTGTTTAGATCTTGCTTTTCCTTTTTTTTGTTTTTCAAGTAATTTTCTTTTTCGATCAGTTGCTCCACCTCCATGAATTTTAGTTAAAACATCCTTTTTAAAACCCTTGATTGTTTCACGAGCTATAATTTTTCCTCCGATAGCTGCTTGAACTGGTATCATAAAATTATGTCTTGGGATCAGATCCTTTAGTTTCTCACAAACTTCTCTACCCGTTCTTTGGGCAAAATCTTTGTGGATCATCATTGCAAGTGCATCCACTGGTTCACCATTAACTAATATTCCAAGTTTAACAAGATCACCTTCTCTGTGACCAATGATTTCATAATCAAAGCTCGCATATCCACTTGTCATTGACTTTATTCGATCATTAAAATCAAACACAACTTCATTCAAAGGAAGTTCATAACTTAAAACTGCTCTATTTCCTGAATAACTCAAATTAGTTTGTATACCTCTTTTGTCCTGGCATAATTTTATAATTGAACCTAAATACTCATCCGGGGTTATTACTGTTGCTTTAATCCAAGGTTCTTCAATAGAGTTGATTAAAGTTGGATCAGGAAGACTTGACGGATTTTGTAAATCAATAGTTTTTCCCTCATTTAAATTTATTTTATATACAACGCCTGGTGTTGTCGTAAGTAAGTTTACATCAAATTCTCTCTCTAATCTTTCTGTTATTATTTCTAGATGGAGAAGGCCCAAAAAACCACATCTAAAACCTAATCCCAACGCAGAAGACGACTCAGCCTCAAAAGAAAAACTTGCGTCGTTTAATTGTAACTTTGCTAGTCCATCCTTTAGTTTCTGATATTCAGAACTATCTACTGGGAAAAGTCCACAAAAAACCACAGGTTTACTTGGTTTGAAACCTGGTAAAGGATCTATTTTTGGTTTTGTTGCGTCACAAATAGTATCACCTACCTTTGTTTCAGATAAAACTTTAATACCTGTTGTTATAAAACCAATTTCACCAGTATTTAGCTCATTTATATCTTTTGCTTTAGGTGTAAAAACTCCTACCTTTTCAACTATGTGATCTTGATCTGTAGAAAGCATTTTTATTTTCATATTTTTAGTAATTTTACCATTAATAACCCTTACCAAAATTACTACTCCTAAATAAGTATCATACCAACTATCAACTAATAAGCATTTTAAATCGTTATTAGGGTTCCCCTGTGGACCTGGCAATTGTGTAATTATTTGTTCCAATATTTCTTCAATACCTTCTCCGGTTTTTCCTGAACATGGAACAGCATTTTCTGTATCTATACCTATTACTTCCTCAATTTGCTTATTGGTCTTCTCTAGATCTGAAGCTGGTAAATCAATTTTATTCAATACAGGAATAATTTCATGATTAATATCTAATGCTTGATAAACATTAGCCAGTGTTTGAGCTTCTACTCCTTGTGTGCTATCTACAATTAATATTGATCCTTCACATGCATAAAGAGATCTACTTACTTCATAACTAAAATCTACATGCCCTGGTGTATCTATTATATTTAAAATATATTCTTTACCATTTTTAGCCTTATAATTTAGTTTCACAGTTTGAGCTTTAATAGTTATCCCTCTCTCTCTTTCAATATCCATAGAGTCAAGAACTTGAGCCTTCATTTCTCTTTCTGTCAAACCACCACACTTATGAATAATCCTGTCAGCTATCGTTGACTTACCATGATCTATATGTGCAATGATTGCAAAGTTTCTTATATTGTCAATAGTGCTCATTTAGTTTTTAGGATCGAATTTTAGCACCAGTTTTATTTTCTACTGTCTCAATAATCAATTTATTTATTTTTTCTAGGTCACTATCATTTAATGTTTTTTCAAATGATTGAATTGTAACACTAATTGCTATTGATTTTTGATTTTCAGGAATATTGCCACCCTCGTAAACATCAAAGATCTTTATGTTGCTAATTAAATTTTGATCAACACTTGAAATTGCATTTATTAAATCTTGAGAACTAACATTTTTATTTACTATAAACGCAAAATCTCTCTCTGATTTTTGATAGTCTGAAACTACAAACTTTGTTTTTTGATCATTCAATGTTTTTTTAGGCAACTTCAAATTATCTATGAAAATTTCAAATCCTACTAATGACTCTGTTTTAATATCTATTTTTTTTAAAATATTTGGATGTATCTCACCAAAATAAGCTGCTACAAGATCTTTTCCCTCATTTAAGAATAACCTACCTGATTTGCCAGGATGATAATAACTAGGAGTTTGGCTATCTATAAAAAATTTATCATAATTATAACCAGCCTCAACTAGAGTTTGAATTACATCTCTCTTAACATCAAATACATCAATATCTCTTTCTTTATCAATCCAAGATAATCTATTTCTTTTACCAGCTGACAAACCACAAATCACTGTACTTTGCTCACCTGGATTAGAACCTTTAAAAATAGGACCTATTTCAAATATTGATAAATCTTTAAAACCTCTATCAAGATTTTTACTTATATACATAATTAAATTTGAAAAAATTGAATTTCTTAAAACTCCTAATTCAGAACTTATGGGATTTACAATTTTAATTTCTTTATTTTTATCTTTAAAATGATCATTATAATTTGAGTCAGTAAATGACCATGTAATTGCCTCTAAATAACCTTTTGATGCAATTGCTCTTTGCAAAAAATGAAAAAGTTTTTGAGATTGTGTTAAAGTAGATTTGGTTCTTTCTTTAATTGGATTTATGGTACTGATCTTTTCATAACCACTAATTCTTACCAATTCTTCTACTATATCTACTTCTTGCGAAATATCGGGTCTCCATGATGGTATAGTTAAATTCAAATTTTTTTTATCTTTTTTAATTTTAAAACTAAGATCTTCTAAAATTTTTAACATTTCTTTAGTAGAAATTTTAAAGCCAGTTACTCGTTCAAATGAATAAGGATCAAATTTAACGGTTCTATTTTTAAATTTATCAATTTTTTGAATATCAATTTTACTAATTTCACCACCACATATTTCTTTTATTAATGATGAAGCTTTATTTAAGCCAGCCTCAATAGATAATGGGTCAATTCCTCTTTCAAATCTAAATTTTGCATCTGTATCAATATTTAACTTTTTTGCAGTATCTCTTATTGATCTAGGTTCAAAATAAGCCGCCTCTAATAATACATTTTTTGTATTAAATTCTGTCCCCGACCTTGTGCCGCCTATAATCCCACCTAGTCCTAAAACACCTTTATTGTCACTTATCACACACATATCATTTTCTAATTTATAATTTTTATTGTCTAAAGCGGTAAATTCTTCACCAGATTTAGAATTTCGAACTATGATGCCTTTTTGAATTTTGTCTGCATCATACGCATGCAATGGACGATTAATATCAAACATTACATAGTTTGTAATATCAACTATTGCTGAAATTGGTTTTTCACCTATAGAAACTAATTTGTCTTTTAACCATTTGGGACTTTCAGAATTTTTTACATTACTGATTAAACAGCTTCCAAAGACAGTACAACCTTGATTCTTTTCTTTATTGATTTTTACTTTGATAGTTTGTTTAGAATTAAATTTATTTTTTTTTTCTTTTATATCTTTTAATTTTCCAAAACCAGATGCAGCAAGGTCTCTAGCTATTCCTCTAATACCAAGACAATCAGGCCTATTCGGTGTAATTGATAAATCAATAAGATTTGAATTTGATTTTGAAAAATAACTCTTGCCTATATTTTTTTCATATTTAGATTTCAATAACTCAGCTATTCCATCGCTTTCATCTGATAAATTCAATTCAGACTCAGAACAAAGCATTCCATAAGAGGTGACACCTCTAATTTTAGCGACAACTAGTTTTGTTTTAGTTTTAGGTATAGTTGCCCCTGGTGGAGCGTATATTGTAAGCAATCCCTCTCTGGCATTAGTTGCTCCACATACAACTTTTTTTAATTCTTTTTCACCAATATTAACATCACAAATTTTAAGTCGATCAGCATTTGGATGTTTTTCTGTTTTTATAATTTTTGCTATTTTAAATAATTCGTTACCAGAAGATGAATTTTCTACATTCTCTACTTCTAGACCAATATTCGTTAGTTGGTCTAAAAGTTTTTCTTCTTTTAAATTTGTATTTAAGTGATCTTTTAGCCAATCAAATGTAATCTTCATCTGCTCAGGCCTCTATAATTTGTTGGCACATCTAAAGGATCAAATCCAAAATGATTTAACCATCTATAATCACAATCAAAAAAAGCTCTTAGGTCATTAATACCATATTTAAGCATTGCTAATCTGTCGATTCCAATACCAAATGCATATCCTTGAAATTTTGCTGGATCAACTTTTACATTTTTAAGGACATTGGGATGAACCATCCCACATCCTAAAATCTCAAGCCATTGATCACCTTCACCAATAATTATTTTTCCATCTTTAATTTTATAACCAATATCAACTTCTGCTGAAGGTTCTGTAAAAGGAAAATGACTTGGTCTAAATCTCATTTTAATCTTGTCAACTTCAAAAAATTCTTTAATGAAATAGTTTAAACAACCCTTGAGGTGGCCCATATTTATATCTTTATCTATATGAAGACCTTCAACTTGATGAAACATTGGAGCATGTGTTTGATCACTATCTGATCTGTAAGTTCTTCCAGGAGCAATAATTTTAAATGGAGGTTCGCTTTTAAGCATGGTTCTAATTTGGACTGGTGAAGTATGAGTTCTTAATAACTTTTCTTTTTTTTCATCTAAATAAAATGTATCATGCATATCTCTTGCAGGGTGATTATCAGGGGTATTTAGTGCTGTAAAATTATTATATTCATTTTCAACATCAGGACCTTCTTCCACACTAAATCCTATTTCAGAAAATATTGATGATATTGCATCAATTGTTTGTGATACAGGGTGAATTTTCCCTCTTTTAAAAGTCCTTTCAGGTAAAGTTATATCAATTTTTTCTTTTTTTAATTTTTGATTAATTTCTGAATTTTGAATTTCGTTTATTTTATTTTCTATCAAACTTTGTAATTCATTTTTGATAATGTTAAGATCCGAAGCAAATTTTTTTCTTTCATTTTCAGCGATTGATCCTATTTTTTTAAATTGCGATGATATCAATCCATTTTTTCCAAATAAATTGGATTTGATTTCATTAATTTCAGATAAATTTAATTTCCCATTAATTTTTGTGAGAAATTCATCTTTTATTTTTTTAAGTTCAGACATCCTTACAGATTATTTCTTCAGTAAATAAAAACAATAGTGAAGATTAATTTAAAGAAGATTGTGCTTTTTGGACAATAGTTTTAAAGGCTTCTGGGCTATCATACGCTATTTCAGCTAGAATTTTTCTATCAATTTTGATTCCACTTTTATTCAATCCATTAATAAACTTAGAATAGGTCAATCCTTCAGCTCTAACACCTGCATTTATTCTCTGTATCCAAAGTGATTTAAAATCTCTTTTTTTATTTCTACGATCTCTATAAGCATATTGCATAGCTTTTTCCATAGCTTGCTTTGCGACTCTAATTGTATTTTTTCTTCTTCCCCACTGACCTTTGACAGCTTTTAAAACTTTTTTATGTTTAGCTCGGCTTGTTACACCTCTTTTAACTCTTGCCATCTTAACCTCTTAAACTGTAAGGCATGTACGATTTAACAATTTTTCCATCTTGTTTTGACATCGCTGTAGTACCCCTTAGTTTTCTAATTTGAGAATTTGTTCTTTTAATCATACCATGTCTCTTACCAGCTTGAGCCATCATAACTTTGCCTTTGGCTGATATCTTAAATCTTTTTTTCGCTGAGCTTTTTGTTTTTAGTTTTGGCATAATTTTTCGACGTTATACAAAGAATGGTGAAAATTTACAACCTCTATTAAGGCCTATAAAGGCTGAATTACCATAATCATTTGTTTGCCATCAAATTTTGGGTGTAATTCTACTTTACCAATATCTTTCATATCATCTTTAATTTTAGTCATTAATTCATTTCCAAGATGTGAATGTTGAAGTTCACGACCTTTAAATCTAATTGTAAATTTCACTTTATCACCTTTTGCAATAAATTTTTTTGCATTTTTAACTTTAAATTCATAATCGTGAGTTTCAGTTACAGGTCTCATTTTTATTTCTTTAAGTGCAATAATCTTTTGTTTCTTTTTTGCAAGGTTTGCTTTTTTTTGGGCATCATATTTGAATTTACCCATATCCATTATTTTGCACACAGGAGGATTAGCATTTGGAGCAATTTCTATTAAATCAAGGCCTTGGTTTTTTGCCATAGATATCGCTTCATTAGTATTAAGGGTACCTAAATTTTCACCATCGCTTGCAATGACCTGAACCTCGGGAGATGAGATCCTATTATTAGATCTGGGACCACGATCTTTAGTTCTTCTTTGAAAATAATTTTGTTTAAAATCTGCCACTTAGTTTGAAGATGCTTTGTTTAAAGCAGAAAATGTTTTTAAAAATAAATTTAGTTCCATATTTTCTTGTTTATTAGAGTCCAATCTTCTAATGGTTACTGAGTTACTGTCAACTTCTTTTTTACCACAAATTAATAAAAGAGGGATTTTAGCTAATGAATGTTCTCTAATTTTATTATTTAAGTTATTTTTTTTTAAATCTACTGATGAGCTAATACCTGCTTTTTTAATTTTCTCATATACTTTAATTGCATAATCTTCAAAG
The DNA here is from genome assembly GCA_902602105.1 of uncultured Pelagibacteraceae bacterium. Next base: position 8,059 of record CACKPP010000006.1, on the reverse strand, counting down.
TCCTCTGAGATTGGAATTACAACAGTTTGCAATGGAGAAATCCAAAACGGAAATTTACCAGCATAGTTTTCAATTAAAATTCCAATAAATCTCTCTAATGAACCAAATAATGCTCTATGTAGCATAACTGGAATTTTTTTTGAGCCATCTTTGTCAACGTATGAGGCTCCCAGTCTACCTGGTAAATTAAAATCAACTTGTAAAGTTCCACATTGCCAATCTCTTCCAATAGCATCTCGTAAAACAAATTCTATTTTTGGTCCATAAAAGGCACCCTCACCTTTGTTAATGCTATATTGTAACTTGGTAGCTTTTACAGCCTCTAGCAAAGCAGTTTCGGCCTTGTCCCATACACTATCATCTCCGACTCTTAAATTTGGTCTATCAGAATATTTAAGAATAACATTTTCAAAACCTAAGTCTTTATAAATTTCTAAAATAAGATTTGTTACTATCAGACATTCTTTTGTAATTTGATCTTCAGTACAAAATATATGAGCATCATCTTGTGTGAATGCTCTAACTCTTAATAAACCATGTAATGCACCAGATGGTTCGTAACGATGTACTTTTCCAAATTCAGACATTTTTAAAGGTAAATCTTTATAACTTTTAAGACCTTGATTAAAAACTTCTACACAGCCTGGACAGTTCATTGGTTTAATTGCAAAAACTTTCTCATCTGGGGTAGTTGAAGTATACATATTTTCACCAAACTTTTCCCAGTGTCCTGATTTTTCCCAAAGAGTTCGGTCCAAAACTTCTGGGGTATTTATTTCTTTATAACCAGCCATATCTTGTTTCATTCTCATATAATCAATTAATTTTTGAAATAATGCCCAACCCCTTTCATGCCAAAAAACTGACCCGGGACTTTCCTCTCTAAAGTGAAATAAATCCATTTCCTTGCCCAATTTTCTATGATCTCTTTTCTCAGCTTCTTGAATTCTTTTTAAATAATCATCCAAGTCTTTCTGGGAAGCCCAACTAGTTCCGTATATTCTTTGAAGCATTTCATTATTTGAGTCTCCTCTCCAGTAAGCACCAGCTACTTTTGTAAGTTTAAAAAATTTTCCAATTTTACCCGTTGAAGATAAATGTGGTCCCCTACATAGATCGTGCCAATCACCATGAAAATAAATTGATACTTCTTCATTTTGTGGAATGCTCTCAATTAGTTCAGCCTTATATATTTCTCCTTTTTGCTTAAAATGTTTTACTGCTTTATCCCTGCTCCAAACTTCTCTCTTTGTTTTTTCATCACGATCAACTATTTCTTTCATTTTTTCTTCTATCTTTTTTAAATCATCTTCGGTGAAAGGTTCTTTTCTGGCAAAATCGTAATAGAAACCATTTTCTATGACTGGACCAATCGTAACTTGAGTTCCGGGGAATAGCTCCTGAACAGCCATCGCCAAAATATGTGCTGTATCATGTCTGATCGTTTCAAGACCTTCATCGGTTTTTGAAGTAAATATTTGTATAGAACAATTTTTTTCAATTAAAAAATCTAAATCTTTTAGTTCTCCATCAATACTTATAACCATAGCTTGTTTAGCCAATGATTTACTAATTTTTTCGGCTACTTCTAGTCCAGTAACATTTTTCGGAAAATCTAAATTGTTTCCATCTGGTAATGTAATTTTAGGCATTTAATTTAGTAATCTTTTATACTCTGAATAAGTAGAAAAACACATTTTTTCAACATTAAATTTATTTATTACGTTTTTTCTTCCTTCTTTGCCTATTAATTGGATGGATATTTCATCCATTGTTATTACACTTATAATTTTTTTGCTTAGAGCGTTTGCATCTCCAGCATCAAATAAAAAACCAGTTTTTTCATTGATGATTGTTTCATTTGACCCACCAATATTACTAGCAATAATTAATTTTTCCATTGACTGTGCTTCAACAGCAACTCTACCAAATGCTTCAGGTTCTATAGAAGGAGAAATAACAATGTCAGAAACTTTGTAGGCTAGGGCCATATCTTTACAATGGTCTATAAATTTGATTTGGTTGGTTAAACGATATTGTTCAGTTAAACGAACTAATTTTTTTTTATACAAATCTCTTCCTTGATCACTTCCCAATATAACAACATGAAATGCTTCATACCCTAAATCAATTTTTACTAAATTAATTGCCTCTATAAGCATCTCCTGTCCTTTCCAGGAAGTAAGTCTTCCAGGTACTAAAATAATTTTTTTTTCTTTATTAATTTCCCATTTTTGAAGAAGTTTTTTTTCATCATCTTCTATTTTTGTAGATGGGTCAAAATAATCTACATTTATTCCTCTAAAAATTACCATAAATTTTTTTTTCAACTTTAAAAATTCTGAATAATTTTCCTTTATATGTGAAAAAATAAAATTTGATCCAGCAATTATTAAATCTGATCTAACCATAACAGAATTATAAATTTTTTTTAAATTGCTACTAAAATTGTAAGTACCATGAAATGTAGTGACAAATTTTCTTCTAGTTAATTTTGTTGCCAATAAACATGACCAAGCTGGCGCACGACTTCTCGCATGTACTATCGAAATATTGTAAAATAAAATAATTCCAACCAAAATTACTGCATTTAAAAATATCAATATAGGATTCTTAGAATGTACGGGAAGTCTAATTAATTTAACTTTTTTTTTATCAATAAATTTTGTTAACTCTCCTCCGCTAGTTACTATAAAAGATTTACAATTATTTTCTGGTAAATAGTGAGCAATATCATAACACCCTGTTTCGGCTCCCCCATATCCTAATCTAGGTATCACTTGTAAAACTTTTATATTAGACGACATTAGATAAGATTATATAATAATAGACAAAACTAATAAACTTTAATGACTAATTTTAACTATTTAAGATTAACCAGATCTAAAAAGATCCGATACTTAACACTTAACCAAAAAAATAGTGACTACATTGTTTTTTTACATGGATTTATGTCTGATTTAGATGGACGAAAACCAAGGGCCTTTTTAAATTTTGCTAAGAAAAACAGGCTAGGCTTCCTCGCAATAGAATATTCTGGTCATGGAAAATCAACTGGAGAATTTATAAATGGTAATATCTCTAAATGGTCTAGAGAAACAAATTTATTAATTAAAAAAATTGTTAAAAAAAATAAGATTATTTTAGTTGGTTCAAGTATGGGATCTTGGATTTCTTTAAATCAATTCAAATTTTTTAAAAAACAAATTGTGGGTTTTTTAGGAATTGGGTCAGCACCTGAATTTTTAGAAAATTTAATGTGGAAAAAATTTTCAAAAAAAATGAAACAAGAAATAATGAAAAATGGAATAATAAATTTAAAACATGGTGATTATGAATATCCAATTACTCTTCAATTAATTAATGATGGAAGAAAAAACAAAGTTTTGAATAAAAGAATATATCAAAATATAAAAGTAACCATGGTGCACGGTAATAAAGATAATTCTGTACCTGTAGATTATTCAAAAAAAATTTTGAAGATTTTTAAAAATGCCAAAAAAAAATTAGTAATTATAAAAAATGGTGATCATAGTTTGTCATCTACTAAACATTTAAATTTATTAAAAAAAGAATTAAAATTAATTATTAGCTAACTTCTTTTATTTTAGACTTAAATGAAATTGGGTTTTTAATCTTATCTATCATTTCTTTTGGACAAACTTGAACAAAATTTATTATTTCTTCATCAAAATTATTAATTATACTTTTTGATAAAGATGACCCAGTTTCTTCAGAATGTTCTAAAACCAAACTCTTTAAAAAGTTTATCCAATATTCTGTTTCTACGTTCTGCCAAACTACAGATTCTGGATTTACTTTTTTTTCAAATTCTTTGGATTTGTCATAAATAAATGCCATACCTCCTGTCATGCCAGCTGCAAAATTATCACCAACTTCACCAAGAATAACAACTATTCCTCCTGTCATATATTCGCATCCATTTGAGTCGCATCCTTCTATCACAGTTGTTGCGCCAGAATTTCTAACTGCAAATCTATCTCCAGCTTGACCTGCAGCAAAAAGTTTACCAGAGGTAGCACCATAGAGAACTGTATTACCAATGATTGTGTTATCGTTAGAAACTAAATTACTTTCGTCTGGGAGTTTTATTGAAATTGTAGCACCTGACAAACCTTTTCCAACATAATCATTTGCATCTCCTTTAAGATTGAGTTTTAATCCTTTAGAGGAAAAAGCACCAAAAGATTGTCCCGCTGAACCTCTAAAGTTTAATGTAAGAAAATTTTCTTTTAATTTTTCGTAACCGAATTTCTTATAAAGATGATGAGAAATTCTTGTGCCAACTGCTCTATTAGTATTCTTAATAATAAATTCTTTTTTAATGTTTTCAGAAGTATCTAAAGCATGTTCAATTTCAGGCCAAATCTCTTGATCTAATGTATCAGGCACATTATTAATTTTTGCTATTTCACAATACCTTTTGTTGTTTCCTGGATCAGCTTGAACAAATAATGGATTTAGATCTAAGTCATCTAAATTAGGCGAGGCTTTATTCACCTGCATTAATAAATCAGTTCTTCCAATTATATCGTTCAAAGATTTAAAGCCTAATTCAGCTAAAATTTCCCTTACTTCAGATGCAATAAAAGTAAATAAGTTTACAACTTTATCTGGAGTTCCTGTAAATTTATCTCTTAATTTTTCATCTTGAGTACATACTCCTACCGGACAAGTATTTGAATGACATTGTCTTACCATTATACATCCCATTGCTACCAATGCTGTTGTGGCTACTCCATACTCTTCGGCTCCCATCATTGCTGCAATAACAACATCTCTACCGGTTTTTATACCACCATCTGTTCTTAAGGTGACTTTATGTCTTAAGTTATTTAATGTAAGAACTTGATTAGCCTCTGTAAGACCCATTTCCCAAGGTATCCCAACATATTTCACACTTGTTTGTGGAGTCGCACCAGTTCCACCATTATGACCTGAAATTAAAATAATATCTGCTTTAGCTTTAGCGACACCTGCAGCGATAGTACCTACTCCAGATGAAGCAACCAACTTAACACCGATTCTTGCATACGGGTTTATTTGTTTTAAATCGTAAATTAATTGAGCTAAATCTTCTATTGAATAAATATCATGATGTGGTGGTGGAGAAATCAGTGTAACTCCAGGAGTTGAGTGTCTAAGTCTTGCTATTTCATCTGTAACTTTAAAACCTGGTAACTGACCACCTTCACCTGGTTTTGCACCTTGAGCGATTTTAATTTCTATTTCATTACAATTATTTAAGTAATTTACAGTAACACCAAATCTTGCAGAGGCAATTTGTTTAACTCTAGAATTTGCACTATCTCCACTATCCATGACTTTAAATCTATTTGCATCCTCTCCACCTTCTCCACTACAAGAAGCTCCTTTAATTCTATTCATTCCTATTGCTAATGTTTCATGTGCCTCTTTTGACAGTGCTCCATGTGACATACTCCCACTACCAAATCTTTTTAGTATTTTTTCTATAGGCTCAACTTCAGATATTTCTATTGGATGACCTAATTTTTTTTTTCTAAAATTAATTAAATCTCTTAAATTAATTGGTGGTAAATTGTATATTCCTTCAACATACTTCTTATAAGTAGAATAAGAATTTGAACCTACTGCACTTTGTAATAAATGAATTAATCTTCCTTGATATTGATGTGTTTCACCATTTTTTCTATATCTATATATTCCTCCGATAGGTAAAACTGTATCTGTACTTTCAAATGCTTCTTTATGGATTTGGCGTATTTTTTTTTCTATACCTGTCAATCCAATTCCAGAAATTTTTGATGTTACTCCTGGAAAATAATCATCCACAATAGTTCTACTTAATCCAACTGTCTCAAAATTACATCCACCTCTGTATGAACTTAATACAGATATGCCCATCTTAGACATTATTTTTAAAAGACCAGCATTAACAGATTTAATGTATCTTTGAACACAATCATCAAAACTATACTGACCAAATAATTTTTTTTCATATCTTTGATACAAGCTGTCAAAGGCCAGGTAAGGATTTACTGTTGTTGCGCCTACTCCAATTAATGTAGCAAATGAATGTGTATCTAATGCTTCACCAGATTGAACGTTAATAGAGACATAACCTCTTAATTTTTTTTCGATTAAAAAAGTATTTATAGCTCCAACACATAATAACATTGGTAATGGTAGCTTTTTAGAAGAGAGTTTTTTATCACTTAAAATTATTTGTGTTATTCCTTGTCTCACAGCAATTTCAGAATCTTTTTGAATTCTCTCAATTGCACTCATCAAATTTTCTTCAATCGAAAAAGTACAGTCTATAGATAATGAATTTTTTCCAAAAAAATTTATAAATTTGTTAAATTGTGAGTTTGATAATATTGGACTATTTAAAACATAGATATTTTCTTTAGTTAAGGTGTCAAAATCTAAAATATTCCCTAAATTTCCAAATCTTGTTTTTAAACTCATGACTTTATTTTCTCTCAATGAGTCAATTGGAGGATTTGTTACTTGACTAAAATTTTGTCTAAAAAAATGATAAAGAGGTCTATATTTATCAGATAACACAGCCAGAGGAGTATCGTCACCCATAGAACCTGTTGCTTCTTTTGCATCTTCGGCCATAGGGTGTAAAATTAATTCTAAATCTTCTAAACTTATTCCAAAAGTATGCTGTCTTCTTCTTAAGTCTTCTCCATCAAAAATATTTTTCTCTTTAGAAATTGTTAGTTTTTCATCTAAATCAACTATCTGTGAATTAAAATGTTTAAATTCTTTAGCTAAATAATCTTTGATTTGATCATTTGAAAAAACTTTTCCTTTTTCAATTCTTACCCCTATAATCTCACCTGGACCCAACCTTCCTTTTGATAAAATTTTTTTTTCATTTAGCTCTATCATCCCACTTTCTGAACCAGCAAAAAGAAGTTTGTCTTTTGTAATTGTATATCTTAGTGGCCTTAAACCATTTCTGTCATTAGCAGCAATTACCCATTCATTATCTGTTGCAGCTATTGCTGCAGGTCCATCCCATGGCTCCATTGTACTATTTAAAAAATTAAATAATTGTTGATGAGCTTTTGGAAGAGTTTTATTTTTTTTTGACCATGCATCTGGAATTAACATCAGTTTAGCCAAAGGAGCTGGTTGACCTGATTTATTCAATAATTCAAAAACATTATCTAGAGCAGCTGAATCTGAAACACCTTTTTGTATAACTGGTTTTAAATTATCTACATTTTCAAAAAGTGGACTACTCATTTCTTGTTCATGAACTTTCATCCAGTTTTTATTTCCCTTGTAAGTATTAATTTCTCCGTTGTGAGCGACTGCCCTGAATGGTTGGGCTAAACTCCAACTAGGGGCGGTATTAGTTGAAAACCTTTGATGAAAAATAGCATATCTAGATATAAATCTTTCATCTTTTAAATCTAAAAAAAAATCCGATATCGCTTCTGCTAAAAACATTCCTTTATAAATAATTGACTTAGAACTTATAGAGCAGATGTAAAAGTTATTTAAAGATAAATTAAAAGCTTTGTTTTCAATTTTTTTTCTAGTCTCATAAATTTTTCTATCCAGTTCTTTATCTAGCAAATTTGTGTCGTTGGATTTAAATAAAACTTGGATGATTTCAGGCATTGTTTGTAGAGCTTTTTCACCTAAAACTTTTGGATTTACTGGTACTTGTCTCCACCCATAAATACTAAAATCATTTTTAGTTAGTTCACTTTCTACAATAGTTTTACAACTTTCTTGTGCTGAATAGTCATTTCTTGGCAAAAAAATCATACCAACGCAAATCTCAGAGTTATCATAATCATGTCCTGTCACTTCTATTTTTTCTATGAAAAAATCTTTTGGTATTTCTAAATGTATTCCTGCTCCATCTCCTGTTTTACCATCTGCATCTACCGCACCTCTATGCCAAACAGCTTTCAAAGCTTCAATCCCATATTCAACAACAGCTCTAGATTTTTTTCCCTCTGTAGATGCTATTAATCCTACACCACAAGCATCATGTTCCATTTCTTTTGAATAAACATGATTATCG
>CACKPP010000005.1 GCA_902602105.1 uncultured Pelagibacteraceae bacterium | reverse complement strand
GCAGCAAATTGGATGGAAAGAGAAGTTTTTGATATGTATGGAGTAAACTTTAAAGATCATCCTGATTTAAGAAGAATTTTAACTGACTATGGTTTTGAAGGACATCCGTTGAGAAAAGATTTCCCTTTAACTGGACATTCAGAAGTAAGGTACAGCGAAGAACAAAAAAAGGTTATTAGTGAGCCAGTCAAGTTAGAGCAGAATTATAGAAATTTTGATTATGAAAGTCCTTGGGAAGGCACTAAATATATTAAAGAACAAACTGATAATGACAAAAAAAATTAAAAATCTTAATCTAAATTTTGGTCCACAACATCCTGCAGCTCATGGTGTTTTAAGACTTATACTTGAGTTAGATGGGGAGGTTGTTGAAAAAGCAGATCCACATATTGGTTTATTACATCGTGGAACTGAAAAATTAATTGAAAACAAAACTTACATGCAAGCCGTTCCTTATTTTGATCGTTTAGATTATGTAGCTCCAATGAATCAAGAACATGCTTTTGCATTGGCAATTGAAAAAATTTTAGAGATAGATGTTCCGATAAGAGCACAGTTTATAAGAGTTATGTTTTGTGAAATAGGTAGGATTTTAAGTCATATATTGAATGTAACAACCCAAGCCTTGGATGTGGGTGCATTAACACCATCCTTGTGGGGTTTTGAAGAAAGAGAAACTCTTATGAATTTTTATGAGAGAGTTTCTGGTTCAAGATTACATGCAAATTACTTTAGAGCTGGAGGTGTACATCAAGATTTACCAGCAGGTTTAGAAGATGATATTGCAAAATTTTGTCAGAGTTTTCCTAAAATTTTGAATGATCTAGAAAATTTATTAACAGATAATAGAATTTTTAAACAAAGAAATGTTGATATAGGAATTGTATCAAAAGAGGATGCTTTAAATTATTCTTTTAGTGGAGTAATGATCAGAGGTTCAGGGATCCCTTGGGACCTTAGAAAATCCCAACCTTATGATTGTTATAATCAGTTAGAATTTAAGATACCTGTTGGAAAAAATGGAGATTGTTATGATAGATATTTATGCAGGATTGAGGAAATGAAAGAAAGTGTTTCAATCATTAAACAATGTTTGGCTAAAATGGAAAAAGGACCAATAAAAACTTTTGATGGAAAAATCACTCCTCCATCTAAAAAAGATATAAAACAATCAATGGAAGCACTGATCCATCACTTTAAACTTTTCACTGAGGGATATCGAGTACCAAAAGATGAAATTTATACTGCTGTCGAAGCACCAAAAGGTGAATTTGGTGTTTATCTAATTTCTGATGGATCAAGTAAACCATATAAATGCAAAATAAGAGCTCCAGGATTTTCTCATTTACAGTCAATGGACTATTTAATTAAGGGACATATGTTAGCTGATGTACCTGCTGTACTTGGATCCTTAGATATAGTTTTTGGTGAGGTTGATAGATGAGTTTAAAAAGACCTGCGAAAGATCAACCAGAAAATTTTGAGTTTAGCTCTTCCTCACTTGAGTTAGCAAAAACTATGATCGCAAAATATCCTAAAGGTAAACAACAAAGTGCAGTTATGGCTTTACTTTATATAGCTCAAAGACAAAATGATAATTGGATTCCATTAGCTGCAATGAAATATATCGCAAAATATTTGAATATGCCTTATATAAAAGTTTATGAAGTAGCTACTTTTTATTCAATGTATAATTTATCTCCAGTAGGAAAATATTTTATACAGGTTTGTACTACCACTCCATGTATGATTAGAGGTGCAAATAAGTTGGTAGAAGCTTGTAAAGAAAAGATTTCTAAAAATGAGTCAGAGTTATCAAATGATAAAACTTGTTCGTGGATGGAAGTTGAGTGTTTAGGCGCTTGTGTTAATGCTCCGATGATGCAAATCAATGATGATTATTATGAAGATCTTGATAAAAAAAAAGCTTTAGAGATTTTAGATACAATTTTAAACGGTGAAACTCCTAAACCAGGTTCTTATAGAGGAAGAATAAATAATGAACCAGAAAATAATAGAAAAACACTTATGGATTTAAAAAATGCTTAAAGATCAAGATAGAATTTTTCAAAATTTATACAATGATTTAGGTTCAGATGTCATTTCATCTCAAAAAAGAGGAGATTGGGTTAATACAAAAGAAATTACTAGTAAAGGAAGAGATTGGATAATTAATGAAATTAAAGACTCACAACTGAGAGGAAGGGGTGGAGCAGGCTTTCCAACAGGATTAAAATGGTCTTTTGCGCCCAAAGAAATTGGATCAAGACCTCATTATTTAGTAATTAATGCAGATGAGTCTGAACCAGGAACTTGTAAAGATAGAGACATATTAAGATTTGAACCTCATAAACTAATAGAAGGATGTTTAATTGCCTCTTATGCAGTCCAAGCACATGTGTGTTATATTTATATTAGAGGTGAGTATTTTATTGAGGGACAAAAACTTCAATCTGCTATTGATGAAGCTTATAAAAAAAATTTAATTGGGAAAAATGCTGCAGGGACTGGATGGGATTTGGATATTTATATTCATTATGGAGCTGGAGCTTATATTTGCGGAGAAGAGACTGCATTACTCGAAAGTATAGAAGGTAAAAAAGGTCAACCAAGATTAAAACCTCCTTTTCCAGCATTAATAGGTCTTTATGGGTGTCCAACAATAATTAATAATGTTGAAACGATAGCAGTCGTTCCAACTATTCTTAGAAAAGGTGGTAAATGGTTTGCTTCATTAGGTAGAGAGAAAAATACTGGAACTAAAATTTTTTGCATATCTGGTAATGTAAATAACCCATGTAATGTTGAAGAAGAAATGAATATATCATTAAAAGAATTGATTGAAGTTCATGCAGGTGGTGTAGTAGGGGGCTGGGATAATTTACAAGCTGTAATTCCCGGTGGTTCTTCAATGCCCTTAATACCAAAAGAAAAATGTGAAACTCTTACTATGGATTTTGACTCATTAGTGGCTGAAAAAAGTGGATTAGGAACCGCTGGTATTGTTGTTATCAATAAGGATCAAGACATTATTAAGTGCATGGCTAGAATTGCTAGATTTTACAAACATGAAAGCTGTGGTCAATGTACACCCTGTAGAGAAGGTTCGGGCTGGATGTGGAGAATGTTAGAAAGAATGGCGAAAGGTGAAGCAACAAAAGATGAAATTGATATGTTGGGCGATGTAACAAATCAAATAGCTGGTCACACAATTTGTGCGTTTGGAGAAGGATCTGCTTGGCCAGTTCAAGGTTTATTAAGACACTTTAAAAAAGAAATTAAAGAAAGAAATAAATTTGATCCTGTAATTAAAGAGAATAAGAATATTCCTTATTTAGTGGACCAACATTTATTGGATAAAAATGCTTAAATTAAAAGTAAACGAAATAGAAGTAGAAGTTGAAGAGGGATTAACTGTTCTTCAAGCATGTGAGAAAGCAGGTTTTGAAATACCTAGATTTTGTTATCACGAAAAATTATCTATAGCAGGTAATTGCAGAATGTGTTTAGTTGAAATGGAAAAATCTCCTAAACCTATAGCATCATGTGCGATGCCAGCAGCAAATGGAATGAATATAAAAACAAATACTTCAAAAGTAGAAAAATCTAGAAAAGGAGTAATGGAATTTTTGTTAGCCAACCATCCATTAGATTGTCCTGTTTGTGATCAGGGAGGAGAATGTGATTTACAAGATCAGTCAATGTTTTATGGATTAGATAAATCAAGATTTAAAGAAAATAAAAGAGCTGTTCCAGAAAAAAATATGGGCCCATTAATAAAAACTCAAATGACAAGATGTATTCACTGTACTAGATGTATAAGATTTGCAACTGAGATTGCGGGTGTACCTGAATTAGGAGCTATTGGAAGAGGCGAAGATATGCAAATTACAACTTACTTAGAGCAATCAGTACAATCTGAATTGTCTGGAAATGTTATTGATCTATGTCCAGTTGGTGCCTTAACATCAAAACCTTATGCTTTTGAAGCTAGACCTTGGGAACTTAAAAAAACTGAAACTGTTGATGTTATGGATGCAGTTGGTTCCAATATTAGAGTAGATACTTATGGATGGGAAGTAAAAAGAATTTTACCTATAATTAATGAAGACATTAACGAAGAATGGATTTCAGACAAAACTAGATATGCATGTGATGGTTTATTAAATCAGAGGCTTGATACACCTTACATTAAGTATAACAATAAGTTTGAAAAGGCTTCATGGGATGAAGCTTATAAGATTATAAAATCTAAAATAGAAAATTCTAATAAAGATAAAATTTGTGGTTTCGTTGGTGATCTAACAAATATGGAAACAGGTTTTATTTTTAAAGAATTTTTTGACAGAACAATAGGTGTAAATAACTATGACTGTAGATCCTCTCAAATTTATATAGATAGCTCTATTAGAGAAAATTATTTATTTAATTCATCAATAAATGGAATTGAAGAAACTGATTTCATTTTATTAATTGGAGCCAATCCAAGATTTGAAGCAACAATGGTTAATGCTAGAATCAGGAAAGCTTATTTGAATAATAATACTAATATTATCTCTTTAAATGATGTCGGTGATCTTACGTATCCATATAAAAGTTTAGATGGAAAAACTCAAACTCTTAGAGATATTATTCAAAATGAAAATGAAATCATCAATGATTTACTGGCTGCTAAAAAACCTATGATTATTTTTGGTGAGTCATTTTTGAAAACTAAATCAGCTAGTTACTTGTTTCATTCATTTAAAGAATTTTTATTAAAGAATAACAAACATACCAATGATTGGAATCCATTAAATATTCTATCAACAGACGCTGCAACAGTTGGAAATTTGGACTTAGATATTATTAATGAAACTTGTGATTTAATAAAAGATTTAAATGAAAATAAATTTGAAATAGTCTATCTTTTAGGTCAGGATAATTTAAATTTTAATAAAAGAAATGAATTTGTAATTTATCAAGGAAGTCATGGTGATAAAGGCGCAGAAATTGCTGATATCATTCTTCCAGGTTCAGCATATACTGAACAATCAGGTCATTACACAAATTTAGAGGGTATAATTCAAAAAGCTTACAAAGCTTCATACCCCCCAGGTAACGCAAAAGAAGATTGGCAAATAATTAATGATTTAGCAGAATTAATGAATAACAGAAAACTTTTTAACGATAAAGATGAACTTGAGAGTAGTATGTTTAATTATTTAAACCTTAAAAAGGAAAAGCAAAAAAAAGTTTTAATAAAAGAAAATAATTATGATAATTTTGAAAATGAGAGTCTTAAAGTTGAATTTAAAAATTATTATTTTTCAAACGTGATTGCTCGTTCATCTAAAACAATGCTGGATTGTAATAACTCAAAATTAGATATTAAACGTACAGGCACTGAAGGTTAAACAATGGACTATATAAGTATAATTTTTCAGGAAATTTATAAGATTTTATTTTTACTTATCCCTGTTTTGGTTTCTGTAGCAATGATTGTATGGTTAGATAGAAGAGTTTGGGCATTTGTTCAAAAAAGACAAGGTCCTAATGTTGTTGGCCCTTTTGGATTATTACAATCATTGGCTGATGCTTTAAAATATATTTTTAAAGAAATAATTATTCCAGCAAGTTCGAATAAAATAATTTTTATTTTAGCCCCAATAATAACAATGACATTAGCTTTAATTTCTTGGGCTGTAATTCCGTTTAGTGAGGATCAAGTTTTAGCTAATATTAATGTTGGGATTTTGTATATTTTTGCAGTTTCATCATTAGGGGTCTATGGAATAATTATGGGTGGTTGGGCATCTAATTCAAAATATCCTTTTTTAGGATCAATTAGATCTGCAGCCCAAATGGTATCATACGAAGTATCAATAGGTATCATAATTATTAATGTTTTACTTTGTGTAGGATCGCTAAACTTAATTGATATTGTGAAAGCACAACAAAATATGTGGTTTATAATTCCTTTGTTTCCAATGTTTGTAATATTTTTTATTTCAGCTTTAGCAGAAACAAATAGACCTCCATTTGACTTACCAGAAGCAGAGGCTGAGTTAGTTGCAGGCTATCAAACTGAATATTCAGGAATGATGTATGCCATGTTTTGGCTAGGTGAGTATGCAAACATTTTACTAATGTGCGCTTTAGGTTCTATTTTGTTTTTAGGCGGATGGCTGTCTCCAATAGATATATATCCATTTAATTTAATACCTGGAGCAATTTGGTTAATTTTTAAAATTTTATTATTATTTATTCTCTTTGCCTTAGTTAAAGCTGTAGTTCCAAGATATCGATATGATCAATTAATGCGACTTGGATGGAAAATATTTTTACCATTCTCATTAACGTATGTTGTATTAACTGCTAGCTATCTTTTTTATTTTAACCTTTTACCAACAATATAAATGAAGATTACTAGATTTTTTAAAACTATTTTAATGACAGATTTTATTGGTGGATTGTTAATTGCAACTAAAGAACTTTTTAAATCAAAAAAAACTATTAATTATCCATTTGAAAAAGGTAAAATTAGTCCAAGATTTAGAGGAGAACATGCCTTAAGAAGATATCCGAATGGAGAAGAAAGATGTATAGCGTGCAAATTGTGCGAAGCAGTATGTCCTGCTCAAGCAATAACAATCGAGTCGACAGAAAGAGCAGATGGTAGCAGAAAAACTACACGTTATGATATTGACATGATGAAATGTATATATTGTGGATTATGTGAGGAGTCTTGCCCTGTTGATGCAATTGTTCAGGGTCCTAATTTCGAATTTTCTACTGAAACTAGAGAAGAGCTTTATTATACTAAAGATAAACTATTAGATAATGGTGATAGGTGGGAGAATGTCTTAGCTGCAAATATTAAGACTGATAATCCATACAGATAATTCATGATAGCTCACGCAATATTTTTTTATATCTTTTCTATAATTGCAGTTATTTCAGCAATAATGGTTACTGTTTCAAAAAATACAGTACATTCAGTTTTTTTTTTAATTTTAGATTTTATAAGCATATCATGTCTTTTTATTATGATTGGAGCAGAATTTTTGGGAATGATAATGTTGATTGTTTATGTAGGTGCAGTAGCAGTTTTATTTCTTTTTGTTGTAATGATGTTAAATGTCGCTCAACAAAAAAATCAATGGTTTATTTCTGAAGAAAATTCATCACATATACCAATTGGACTCATAATTAGTACAATAATATTTTTTGAATTGATTATTGTTATTGGAGGTTGGAAATATAAACCTGAATTATTTAGTTTATACAATTCAAACAGAATAGATGAAGTTAGTAATACTCATTCTTTAGGACAAGTATTATATACTGATTATATTCATATATTTCAAATTAGTGGAATGATTTTATTAATTGCGATGATAGGTGCAATCGTTTTGACTTTCAGACAAAGAGATGGTGTAAAAAAACAAAGTTATATTAAACAAATTTCAAGAGAAAGGTCAGATGGTGTTGAAGTATTAGAAGTGAGTTCTAATAAAGGAGTTAAAATTGATGATTGAAATAGGTTTAGGACACTACTTAACTTTAGGTGCAGTTATTTTTAGCATTGGTATTATAGGAATTTTTTTAAATAGAAAAAATATTATAGTAATACTGATGAGTATAGAGTTAATATTATTAGCAGTTAATATAAATTTGGTCTCTTTTTCAATTTATTCAGGTGATTTAACAGGTCAAATTTTTACTTTATTTATCTTAACGGTTGCTGCCGCAGAAGCAGCTATAGGCTTAGCAATCATAGTTGTATATTACCGAAATTCAGGAACTATTCGTGTAGAGGAAATAGATAAATTAAAAGGATAAAATGGAAATTTCAATTATTGCGTTACCATTATTAGCATCAATCATATCTGGATTCTTTGGAAAATTGATTGGCGATAGAAATTCAGAAATAATTACAAGTTTGTTAGTAACAATATCTGCCATTTTATCAGCTTTAGTTTTATACGAAGTTATCTTTAATCAATTTCAAGATAATATCATAATAGCTACTTGGATAAGTTCAGGAACTTTAGATGTTAATTGGTCAATTAAAATCGACTCTTTATCAGCGATAATGTTAGTAGTTGTAACCTCGGTTTCATCTTTAGTTCACATTTATTCAATTGGATACATGTCTCATGATCCTCACAAACCAAGGTTTATGGCTTATTTATCTTTGTTTACTTTTGCAATGCTGATGTTGGTTACATCAGACAATTTTATTCAATTATTTTTTGGATGGGAAGGAGTTGGATTATGTTCTTATTTTTTAATAGGTTTTTGGTTTAAGAAGGAAACTGCTAATGCAGCTGCAATAAAAGCTTTTCTTATAAATAGAGTAGGAGATTTCGGTTTTGCCTTAGGAATTTTTTTAATTTTTTATTTATTTGGAACTGTAAATTATTCTGAAGTTTTTGAATTGATTCCAACTATCATTGAAAAAAATCTTATTTTTTTAGGTTTTGAAATAAATGCCATAGATCTTATTTGCTTACTTTTATTTGTTGGGGCAATGGGTAAATCAGCTCAAATATTGCTTCATACTTGGTTGCCAGATGCTATGGAAGGTCCAACTCCTGTTTCAGCCCTTATCCACGCAGCAACAATGGTTACAGCTGGTGTTTTTTTAGTTGTAAGATGTTCACCTATATTTGAATACTCTGAATTAGCATTAAATGTCATAACAATTGTTGGTATGAGTACAGCATTTTTTGCTGCAACAGTGGCACTTGTTCAAACAGATATAAAAAAAATAATTGCATACTCAACATGTAGTCAATTAGGATATATGTTTTTTGCTACTGGCGTTGGAGCTTACAACGTAGCAATGTTTCATTTGTTTACTCACGCTTTTTTTAAAGCCTTATTATTTTTAGGATCTGGTTCAGTCATCCATGCTTTTAAAGATGAACAAAATATTAATAATATGGGAGGAGTTTGGAAAAAATTACCATATACCTATGGTTTAATGCTAATAGGAACACTTGCGTTAACGGGTTTCCCTTTTTTATCAGGATTTTATTCTAAGGATGCAATTATAGAATTTGCATATTTAAGAGGAAATACAACCGGTTACTATGCTGCTGGTATTGGAATCTTGACAGCTTTTTTGACCTCAATTTATTCTTGGAGATTAATTTTTAAAACTTTTCATGGAGAATTTAACAATAAAAATATTAAGATTGAAGAAACACATGAGTCTCCACTTGTGATGTTGATACCTTTAGTTTTGCTTTCTTTAGGAGCGATATTTGCTGGATATACTTTTAAAGAATTATTCATTGGACATGAAGGAACAATTAACTTTTGGCAAGACTCGATTTTCTTTTTAAAACCATTGAGTACTGAACATCCACCATTTTGGTTTCTAGTTTTGACTCCAATTCTAGTAATATCATCAATTCCTGTTGCTTATTATTTTTTTGTAAAAAACAAAAATTTACCTAACCAAATTGCCAATGTTAATAAACCATTATACAATTTTCTATTAAACAAATGGTATTTTGATGAACTTTATGACGTATTAATTGTTAATCCATCAAAAAATTTAGGATTATTTTTGTGGAAGTTTTTCGACGTAAAATTAATTGATGGGTTTGGCCCAGATGGAATTTCTACATTAATTAAAAAGTGCTCTCAAAAAGCCAGAAAATTTCAAAGTGGCTTCATATACCATTATGCATTCATAATGTTACTTGGTTTTTCTGCTTTATTAACATTCTTAATTGTAAAATAATGAATTTTCCTATTCTTTCTTCTTTGATTTTATTACCTTCTATAGGAGCACTTTTTTTATTTTTTACAAAAAGTAATAAAGAAAATAATCTAACAGTTAAATATGTTGCTTTATTTACCTCTCTTGTAAATTTTTTTTTGTCGATCTACTTGTGGATATTATTTGATCAATCAACTTCAGAATTTCAATTTGTTGAAGATAGAGTCTGGATTGAAGGATTGATAAATTATAAAGTTGGCGTCGATGGAATTTCAATATTATTTATTATTTTAACAACATTTATAACTCCGTTATGCATCATATCAGTAAATAATTCTATTAAAAATAGATTAAGTGAATTTCTTATTGCTGTTTTAATTATGGAGTCTTTCATGATTGGTGTTTTTTGTTCATTAGACTTGGTTGTTTTCTATTTATTTTTTGAGGCTGGTTTAATACCAATGTTTCTAATTATAGGAATATGGGGAGGTGCTAGAAGAGTATATTCAGCATTTAAATTTTTCTTATTTACACTTTTAGGATCTGTTTTAATGTTAGTTGCTATAATTTCAATTTATTGGATATCAGGAACAACAGATGTAGTTCAACTTTATGAATTAGGCATTAATGCAAAGCATCAAAATCTTTTATGGTTAGCTTTTTTTAGCTCATTTGCTGTTAAGACTCCTATGTGGCCAGTTCATACTTGGTTACCAGATGCACATGTTGAGGCACCAACAGCTGGATCTGTATTATTAGCTGCAATTTTGCTTAAAATGGCAGGTTATGGATTTATAAGATTTTCTTTGGGATTATTCCCTATTGCTTCAGAAATATTTACACCTTTAATTTATACTCTAAGTGTAGTAGCTATCATTTTCACTTCTTTTATTGCCTTAATGCAAGAGGACATGAAAAAGTTAATTGCATATTCATCGGTTGCTCACATGGGCTTTGTTACTTTAGGAATTTTTACAATACAACAGCAGGGGATTGAAGGAAGTATAATTCAAATGATTAGTCATGGTCTTGTTTCAGCAGCGCTTTTTTTATGTGTTGGAGTAGTTTATGATAGAATGCACTCCAGGTTAATAAACACTTATGGTGGAATAGTTACTATCATTCCAAAATACTCAGTTTTATTTATGCTCTTTACGTTAGCAGCCTTAGGTTTACCTGGAACTAGTGGTTTTGTAGGTGAATTTTTAATTTTAATGGGTGCTTTTAAGGATAATTTTTTAGTAGCTGTTATTGCAAGTTTAGGAGTAATAATTGGAGCTGCATATATGCTTTGGTTATATAAAAGAGTTGTTTTTGGAAAATTGGTCAATTTAGAATTAAAAGAAATGGTAGACTTAAATAAATCGGAGCTATTCATTTTAATATGCTTAGCAATACCAACTTTATTTTTTGGATTTTACCCAGACCCTTTAATTAATACGATTGAAGTCTCTATCGAAGATCTAATAAAAGTTTATAACTTAAATTTAATGAGCAACTAATATGACAAATTTAGAATTAGTTTTTCCAGAAATTTTTCTTTCATTATCTATAATGTTCTTATTAATTTTAGGAGTTTTCAAAAAAAATAGTTCAAAATTAATTCAAAATGTTTCATTAACCGTTTTACTAATTACAGCTGTAATTATATTTAATGAAACTTTAGGCATTGAGGAAACACTGTTATTTAATGAAAGCATTATCATTGATTATTTATCATCTTTCATGAAAATAGTTACTTTATTAGCTGCTTTTTTAGTTTTAGTCATATCATCAAATTATTTAAAAACATTTAGATTATTTAAAATTGAATACCCTATTTTGATTTTAAGCTCTGTACTTGGAATGATGGTGATGATTAGCTCAAATGATTTAATTGTATTTTATATGGGGTTAGAGCTTCAATCATTAGCTCTATATGTTCTCGCAACATTTAATAGAGATCAATTAAAATCCTCTGAAGCTGGATTAAAATATTTTGTCTTAAGTGCTTTATCTTCTGGTTTATTATTATATGGCTGTTCATTAATTTATGGTTTTACAGGTTCAACAAATTTTGATTTGATAGCAGAACAATTAAATTCTGATAAATATGCACTTACATTTGGAATTGTTTTTATTCTTGTTGGCCTGGCATTCAAAATTTCAGCAGTACCTTTTCATATGTGGGCCCCAGATGTTTACGAAGGGTCACCAACTTGTGTAACTTTATTTTTTACTATGGTACCAAAAATTGCTGCACTTACAGTATTTATAAGATTTTTATACGTTCCTTTTTTAAATTTAATTGATCAATGGCAAATGATACTAGTCTTTCTTTCTATCGCATCTATGCTTTTTGGTGCAATCGCAGCAATTGGACAAACTAATTTAAAAAGACTTATAGCATACAGTTCTATAAGTCATGTAGGATATGCTCTGGCAGGTTTAGCAACAGGATCAAATGACGGAATTCAAAGTTCAGTAATATACATAACTATTTATATATTAATGAATTTAGGGTTTTTTTCATGTTTATTAATGATGAGAAGAAATAATAAATATTTTGAAGATATAGAGGATTTGTCTGGGTTATCGAAAAATCACCCATTGTTATCTTTATCATTATTAATAATTTTATTTTCATTAGCTGGAATTCCGCCATTAGCTGGTTTCTTCGCAAAATTTTATATTTTTAAATCTGTTTTGGAACAATCTATGTACTTTTTAGCTATAGTTGGTTTACTATCAACAGTTGTTGCGGCTTTTTATTATTTAAGAATAATTAAGATTATATATTTTGATAAAGAGAAAGAAAAATATGATACAGACCATAGCTTGTGGCTAAAGTTTTCGCTGACCGCTTCTACATTGTTAATTCTAATATACTTCATTTTTCCGAGTCAACTAATTGAAGTAGTTTCCAGAATTAATATAATTTAATGAGATTTAAAATTTTTAGATTTAAGAAAGTAGAGAGCACAAATAACTCAGCTATTAGAATTATAAGAAATTCAAATATTGATTATGGAATGATTATTGCTGATAAACAAAAAAGTGGCAGGGGCCAATATGGAAAAAAGTGGATTTCTTATAATGGAAATTTATTTGTAAGCTTTTTTTATGAACTGGATAATCTAACGTTATCTTTAAAAGAAATAACCAAAATTAATTGTTTGTTAGTTAAAAAATTACTTTCTATTTATTATAAAAAAAAGATTATCTTTAAAAAACCTAATGATTTAATAATTAATAAAAAAAAAATTAGTGGGATATTGCAAGAAAAGATTAGTAAACTTAATAAAAAGTATTTAATTGTAGGTGTTGGAATTAATTTGATAAAAAATCCTGATTTAAAAGACTACCCTACAACTAATTTAAGTGAATTGTTGAAAAAAAAGGTATCTAAAAATAAAATTGAAAGACAAATTAAAAAAATTTTTGAGATAAAACTAAGTAAATTATATAAATAACTATGTACATTTTAGGTGATATAGGGAATTCAGAAACTAAAGTTTATTTAGTTAATTCCAAAAATAGTATTGTCAGAAATATAAATTTTATATCAAAGAATATAAACAATAAGATTCTTAATCAAAAATTTAAATATTTAGTAAAAGACTATAAAACTATCAATAAAGTTTTATTTTGTAGTGTTGTTCCAAAATCTTTTAACTTGATAAAAAATTTTTTGTCAAAAAAAATTAAAAAAAGATGTTATGAGGTCAAAGATTTAAAATTAAGATCGATGATTAATATTAAAGTAAACTTTAAACAAGTTGGATCAGATAGATTAACAAATGCAATCAGTTTACTTAATAATAAAGATAATTTTATTGTTTTAGATTTTGGTACTGCTACGACTTTTGATGTTATAATTAAAAAAGATTATAGAGGAGGTATTATTGCCCCTGGTATTAAAATTTCTCTTAATACTTTATCAGATAAAGCGACTTTAATTCCTAAATTAAATCTAAAACAAATTAAAAAGGTGATCGGTGTTGATACAATTAGTGCAGTAAGATCAGGTTTTTTTTGGGGATATACTGGTTTAATTGACAATATTATTAATTTGATTAAGAAAGAAACAGGTAAATCCTTTAAATTAGTTTTTACTGGAGGATTTTCAAGTTTATATAAAAATTCAATTAAAACTAAAGTAATACAAGATAGAGATATCACTATAAAAGGTCTGATTAAAATTTCTAAATTAATTAAATAAATGAAAAACGAATTATTATTTTGTCCACTTGGAGGATCTGGTGAAATCGGTATGAACATGAACCTTTTTGGTTATGGTCAACCAGGAGATCATAAATGGATTATGGTTGATATTGGAGTGACATTTGCAGATGATACAGTTCCAGGAGTGGATCTAATTTATCCTGACCCAGGTTTTATAGTAGATAGAAAAGATAACTTACTAGGTATTATTTTAACACATGCTCATGAGGATCATATAGGTGCAATTGCACACTTATGGCCTAAACTTAAATGTAATATTTATGCTACTCCTTTTACTGCAGTTCTGATTAGAGAAAAATTTAAAGAAAAGCATATCGATATTACCAATCACTTAAAAATTGTTGAACTAAACGGTAAAGTTTTATTAGAGCCATTTGACATAGAGTATATTACATTAACTCATTCTATTTTAGAACCTAACGGTTTAAGAATAAAAACTCCAGCTGGAGTAATATTGCATACTGGTGATTGGAAGGTCGATCCAAACCCTTTAATTGGAGATGAAATAAATTCGCAAAGATTAAAGGAAATTGGTGAAGAAGGAGTACTTGCTATGATTTGTGACTCAACTAATGTTTTTAGTGCTGGAAGATCTGGGTCTGAGCTAGATGTTAGAAAAAATTTACTTAATATTATGAGTAGATTAAAAAAACGGATTATAATTACATCATTTGCATCTAATGTAGCTAGGATGGAAACTGCTTTTTATTGTGCTGAAAAAACTGGAAGACAAATTTCATTAGTTGGAAGATCAATGCATAGGATTTATAAAGCTGCACGGCAATGTGGTTATTTAAAAAATACAATTGAACCAATCGATCCAAGAGAAGCAAAAAAATTTTCTAGAGAAAAGATTGTTTATTTATGCACTGGTAGTCAAGGTGAGCCTATGGGAGCAATGATGAGAATATCAAGCTACACACATCCAGAAGTTTTTATTGAGAAGGATGATGCTGTTATTTTTTCATCTAAAATAATTCCTGGTAATGAAAAAAAGTTATATAAATTACACAATCAATTAGTAAAAGATGGCATTGAGGTAATATCAGAAGAAACTGAATTTATACATGTTTCAGGTCATCCTAATCGTGAAGATCTAAAAGATATGTATCAATGGGTAAAACCAAAATGTGTTATTCCAGTTCATGGTGAACATAGACATATGATTGAACACATCAATTTTGCAAAAGAAATGCAAGTACCTTTCCCAGTTCAAGTTGAAAACGGCGATATAGTAAAACTTTATCCAGGAAATGTACCAGAAGTTTATGATAAAGCACCTAGTGGTAAATTATATTTAGATGGAAATATAAGTGTTGAGGAAGATTCACAATCAATAAAAGATAGAAAAAATTTAAGTGCAAATGGATATTTAGAGGTAACAATTTTAATTACACCTAAAGGAAATATTCATAATAGTCCAATAACTACTTTTAGAGGCTTGCCAATTAATGAAAGAGAAGAGTTTCTTTATGGTCTAGAGGACGAAATAGAAAAAACAACTAGATCATATAAGCTTGGTAATAAACAACAAGAACATAATTTAATTGATGCACTAAAAATAGCTTGTAGAAAATTCACTAAAGAAAAAACAGGTAAAAAACCTTTTACAAATATCAACTTAGTAAAAATTTAATGAGCATTACAGGATTAGCTATAATTTACATCATAATATGGTGGATTGTATTTTTTGCAATTTTACCAATTGATGTGGATAGAAAAAAACTAATTAAAATAGATGGTGAGGATCCAGGATCACCCGAAAATCCAAAAATGATCAAGAAATTCATTTATTGTACAGGAATAACAACGATTTTGTTCATTGTAATTTATTTATTAATGAAATTTGAATATTTGAATTTAAGAAATATACTCATTTAAAATGCATATTTCTAAATCATTTATCCCAATTTTAAAAAACAATCCATCTGAAGCTAAAATAAAATCTCATCAGTTAATGTTGAGAGTAGGAATGATAAAACAGTCTTCAGCGGGTATTTATTCCTGGTTACCACTGGGTTTTAAGGTAATGAAAAAAATTGAACAAATTGTTAGAGAAGAGCAAAATAAAATTGGTGCACAAGAAATTTTAATGCCAACAATTCAATCAAGCGAAATATGGAAAGAAAGTGGACGTTATGAAGATTATGGTGAAGAAATGCTTAGAATTAAAGATCGTCAAGATCGTGAAATGCTTTATGGACCAACTAATGAAGAGCTTGTAACTGATATATTTAGAGCATCAGTAAAATCATACAAATCTCTTCCACAACTTTTATATCATATTCAATGGAAATTTAGAGACGAGATAAGACCAAGATTTGGAATTATGAGATGCAGAGAGTTTTATATGAAAGATGCTTATTCATTTGATATTAATGATGAAGAAGCTTTATTTTCATATAATAAATTTTTTTTATCTTATTTAAAAACATTTAAAAGATTGGATTTGACAGCTATCCCAATGGCAGCGGATACAGGACCAATTGGAGGAAATTTATCTCATGAATTTATTATACTTGCAGACACAGGAGAAAGTAAAATTTTCACTGATAAAAGAATTTTTGATTTGAATAATGATGGAACTAAAATTGAAAGAAAATCTCTTGAAGATATGAGAAAAAAATATGAACAATTTTATTCTGTAACGGATGAAAAATTTAATAAAGATGAATTTGAAAAAAAAGTTTCAGAAACAAACAGATTAAAAACAAAAGGTATAGAAGTTGGACATATATTTTATTTTGGAGATAAATATTCAAAGCCTATGGGTGGATCAGTTGACTTACCTGGTGGAAAAAAAGATTTTGTGAAAATGGGATCTTATGGAATAGGTGTGTCAAGGTTAGTAGGAGCTATTATTGAAGCTAAATATGATGAAAAAAATGAAGTCATGAAATGGCCAATTTCTGTTGCTCCTTATGATGTTTCTATAATACCTATGATAAATAAAAACGATATTTCAGCATTAGAAAAGGCTAATAAAATTAATTTAGAATTAGAAAAGAATCATATTGATTCAATAATCGATGATACTGACGAAAACTTTTCATCAAAAATTAAAAAGATGAATCTAATAGGTGCTCCTTTCCAAATAATTATCGGTAAGCAAACAGACGGGGAATTATTAGAATTTAAAGAAATTGGTAAAGAAACACAAAAAATTAGTTTAGCTGAAATTATTAAGATTATTAAAGAACAAAAAGCAAAAAATTGATTTCCACATTAGAAAAAGAAATTACATTTAGATTTTTAAAAGCCAGAAAAAAAGATGGTTTCTTAAATATTATTTCAATTTTTTCATTTATTGGAATAGGTCTTGGAGTTGCAGTTCTCATAATAGTTATGTCAGTTATGAATGGTTTTAGAACAGAATTGATTAACAAAATTGTAGGTTTTAATGCTCATATCACAGTCAAACCTTATGAAAACAAAATTGAAACAAAAAATATTAATCAAAACCTTCAAAATATTTCAAAAGACTTAATTCTGAGCAACTCTGGTGAAGCAATAATAATTAAAAGCAATACATCTAAAGGAATTTTATTAAGAGGTTATAAAAGTAATGATTTTTCAAAATTAAAAATTTTTGAAAATAAACTTTTTTTAGGCAACAATGAAATATTATCTAAGAATTATATTTCAATAGGAAGAGAACTGAGCTTTACACTTAATCTTGATATTGGAGACAGTATTACTTTGATGTCCTCTGCTGGTGTAGAAACAATTATTGGCAATCTTCCAAAACAAAAAACCTTTTTAGTTTCATCCATTTTTGATAGTGGAATGATTGAATTTGACAATAATATAGCTTTTATCAACCTAAAAACTTTAGAAGGTTTTTTAAGTTTAGATGAAAAAGATAGAAATTTAGAAATTTATTTACATAATCCACAAAATATTGAATATCAAAAAAAAATTGTTCAAAATAATTTCCCGCATGAGTTTGTTTATAGTTGGTCTGATATGAATAGTTCATTATTCTCAGCCTTAAAAGTTGAGAGAAATGTAATGTTTATTATTCTATCTTTAATAATAATTGTTGCTGCTTTTAATATAATTTCTGGTTTAACAATTTTAGTTAAAAATAAAACAAGGGACATAGCCATTTTAAAATCTATAGGCGTATTGAATAAATCAATTGTTAAGATATTTTTTTTGATTGGTATAATCATAGGTACATCAGCAACAATTTTTGGTATTATTTTAGGTGTAACATTTTCTATGTATGTAGAAAATTTTCGACAATTTTTAAGTTCAGTATTGAATATAAGTTTATTTCCAGAAGAAATTTATTTTTTAAGTACAATGCCCTCAGAAATAAATTTATTTTCAATATTTATTATTTCAGTATGTTCAATTTTTATAACAATCATTGTTTCAATATTTCCAGCATTAAAAGCCGCAAAACTAGATCCTATAAAGGCGTTAAAATATGAATAACTTGATAACAATCTCAAATTTAAATAAATCTTTTGATACATTAAAAAAAGTTAGAGTTTTAAAAAAAATTTCCTTTAATTTCAAAAAAGGAAAAATTTATTCTTTAATGGGACCTTCGGGATCTGGGAAATCAACTCTCCTAAATTTACTTTCATTAATTGACAGACCTAGTTCAGGATCTATTAGTATTGAAAATAAAATAGTTAATTTCAATGACTCTAATAAAAATGACATACTTAGAGCAAATAAGATTGGAATTATTTATCAACAGGATAATTTGCTTCCGGATTTTACTGCATTAGAAAATATTTATTTAGCTAGTCTTGCATCTGGAAATAATAAAAAATTATCTGTTTCTAAAGCACAAATTTTATTAAAAAAAGTTGGACTTTTAAAAAGGTCAGACCATTATCCATCTCAATTATCAGGCGGAGAAAAACAACGGGTATCAATTGCAAGAGCATTAATTAATGATCCCCAAATTATCCTAGCTGACGAACCGACTGGAAGTCTTGATTTAGAAACTGCAAAAGAAATTTTTGATATGCTTAAAAAACAAATAAATTCTAATCGAATAATAATTTTTGCAACTCACAATAGATTTTTTGCAAATAAGTCAGATTGCTTATTGGAAATGGTTAATGGTAATATAAAGGCCGTTAATGACCGAGTCTAAAATTCAAAATTTTAATCATTTAAAAATTCACTCTCAATACTCAATATGTGAGGGAGCTGTTAAGATAGATGATTTAAAAGATTTTTCTAAAGAAAAAAAAATTAGATCATTAGCATTATCTGATACAGCTAATTTATGTGGAGCTTTAGAATTTGCAGAAAAATTATCAAAAGTAGGTACTCAACCTATTATTGGGACTCAAATAAATTTTAAGTATGGTGATGTAATAGGTCTACTTCCATTATTTGCATTAAATGAAGAAGGCTATAAACGAATAATTGAGTTGTCTTCATTATCTTATCTTAATAATGATGGACTCACAGATCCTCATTTAGATTTCAATGAACTGTTAATAGAAAATACAGGTTTGGCTTTATTTTCTGGTACTGTTAATGGTTTATTCGGTCAGTTATTTGAACTTGGTAAATTTACTGAAATTGGTGAATTATATAAAAAATTAAAAGCAAGTTATAATTATAAATTTTATATTGAGATACAGCGACATGGAGACAAAAATGAAATAGGTTTTGAAAAATTTAACTTATCTAAATCCTTGGAATTTGAAGTTCCATTAATTGCAACTAATGAAGTTTTTTACCTTAATAAAGATATGCATGAGGCTCATGATGCATTGATTTGCATTAAGTATAAAAGCTATATTAATGAAAAAAATAGAACTAGATATACTGATCAGCATTATTTTAAAAGTAATTCTGAAATGACAGAATTATTTATTGATTTGCCTGAAGCATTAGAAAATAATTATAATTTTCCATTACTTTGTAGCTTTAGACCGATTTTTTCAAAACCTATTTTACCAAATATAAGTTCAGAAAAAGGTGGTAATGCCGATGAAATTTTAAAAAAAGAGTCTGTGAATGGATTAAAAGATAAATTTAAAAAATATTTTAAAATTGAAAGTAATAACCTTTCATCAAATGATAATTACTTAAAATATAAAGACAGATTAGATCATGAACTGGATATTATAATTGAAATGAAATATGCAAGTTATTTTTTAATAGTATCAGATTATATAAAATGGGCTAAAGCAAACGATATACCAGTTGGGCCTGGCAGAGGTTCTGGTGCAGGATCTTTAGTTGCTTGGTGTCTTTCGATAACTGATGTAGATCCAATAAAATTTAATTTAATTTTTGAAAGATTTTTGAATCCTGATCGTATTTCGATGCCTGATTTTGACATAGACTTTTGTGAGGAAAAAAGAGATTTAGTTTTTGAATACTTAACTAAAAAATATAAAGAAAGTGTTGCACATATTATTACTTTTGGAAAATTAAAAGCAAGAATGGTTATTAGAGATGTAGGTAGAGTTTTAGGTTTAGCCTATGGATTTGTTGATAGCATCTCAAAAATGATACCTTTTGATCCTTCAAGACCACAAAATTTAACAGAATGTATTGGGAGCGAACCAAGACTTCAAAAATTAATTAATGAAGACACTAGAGTAAAAAAATTAACTGATCTATCCTTAAAATTAGAGGGGTTAAATCGTAATGTAGCAACTCATGCTGCAGGTGTGGTAATAGCTGATAAAAAACTTTCAGAAATAGTTCCATTATATAAAGACCCAACAGCTGATTTATTATTACCGTCAACTCAATTTGATATGTATTCTGCTGAAAATGCAGGTTTAATTAAGTTTGATTTTTTAGGATTAAAAACATTAACAGTAATAAATAATACTCAAAAACTAATAAGAAAAAAAAATATTAATTTTAATATTGAAAATATAAATTTTGAAGATCAAAAAGTCTTTGATTTATTATCGTCAGGAAAAACAGTTGGCTTGTTCCAAATTGAGAGCGCAGGTATGAGAGAAGCATTATTGCAAATGAAACCAAATCATATTGAGGATATCATTGCTCTAGTTGCTTTATATAGACCTGGCCCAATGAGCAACATTCCAACTTACAATGATTGTAAGAATGGAAAACAAACTCCAGATTATTTGCATCCTTTATTAGAAGATATTTTAAAACCTACTTATGGTGTAATTATTTACCAGGAGCAGGTTATGCAGATTGCTCAAAAATTATCTGGTTTTACTGCCGGACAAGCTGATCTTTTAAGAAGAGCAATGGGTAAGAAAAAAAGAGCTGAATTAGAAAAACAAAAACAAAATTTTATAGAAGGTGCAGTAAAAAATGGAATTAGCAAAGATGTAGCTGCAGGTATTTTTTTAAAGATTGAGCCTTTTGCTGAATATGGATTCAATAAAAGTCATGCTGCGGCTTATGCTATTATTTCATATCAAACTGCCTTTTTAAAAACTTATTACCCAATGGAATTTATTGCTGCTTCAATGACAATGGATATTTCAAATCAAAATAAACTTAGTGAATTTTATGAAGAACTCAAAAGATTAGATTTTGAAGTTTTAAGACCTGATATAAATGAGTGTTTTGCAGATTTTAAAACTGATGGTAAAAAATTTTATTATGCTTTGGGTGGAATCAAGGCAGTTGGTTATGAAGCAGTTTCAAATATTGTTGAGGAAAGATTAAAAAATGGAAAATTTAAATCAATTAATGATTTTATCAATCGTGTAAATCCAAAAGATATAAATAAACTTCAACTTGAAGGATTAGTAAAATCTGGAGCTTTTGATAATTTACATCAAAATAGACAATCTTTATTTAACTCAATACCGAGTTTAATAACTAAATCTAAAAATATCTTTGAAAACAAATCTGTAAATCAAATAGATCTGTTTGGTGAAAATGAAAATCAGGACAATGATATTATTTCTAATATAGAAGACTGGAAATTTGAAGAGAGATTATCTAAAGAATTTGAAGGAGTTGGATTTTTTATATCTGATCATCCATTAAATTTATATAAGGAAATTTTCGATGATTATAATATTGTTGACTATCAATCTTTTAATAATAATGACAACCTTAAAGACTCAAATGTAGCAGCAACATTATTAAAAATTCAAGAAAGAAAAACAGCTAAAGGTAACTCTTATGCTGTATTAAAATTAACAGATTTAACTAGTGTATTTGAATTATTTATCTTTTCAGACATTTTAGAAATAAATCGTGATACTTTAAAAGAAGGCAGTTCTCTAATTTTAACTCTAGTGAAATCAATTTCTGATGAGGGAAACAGATTTAAAAGAATAAATGTTCAAAAAATTACCTCTTTAAAAGATTTAACAAATAAGCCAATTAATGAGGTAATATTTAACTTAAAATCTTTAAAAGAATTAGATGAAGTTTCAAAATTTATAAATCAGGATGGAAACACATCTATTAAAATTAAATTAAGTGACAAAACTCAAATGCTTAATTTTTGGCTTAAAAATAAGAGGAATATAGACAGAAAAACTATAAATCTACTTAGAAACAAGGAAATATCTGCAATTATAAGTTAATTTATACTTGTTAATTTAAAGAAATATTTGTAAATATTCATCAAATTAAATTAACACGCACACAGTTGTTGGTTTTATACCTCCGGTCCTTAATTGGAAATTACTGTGGTGGCTTAACCGGGAAAAAATATGAAAATACCTAACGTTACAATTCAACAACTATTAGAAGCGGGAGTTCATCTTGGTCATAAAACTTTAAGATGGAATCCAAAAATGAAAAAATATATTTTTGGTAAAAGAGACTCCATTCATATAATTGATTTAACACAGACTTTAGAGCTTACTAAAATAGCTCTAGAAAAAGTACATGAAGTAATTGCAAACAATGGAAAAATATTATTTGTATCAACAAAAAAGCAAGCTTCAGAAGCTATTGCTGAAGTAGCAAAAGAAACTGATCAATATTTTGTAAACTATAGATGGTTGGGTGGAATGCTTACTAATTGGGGAACTATCTCAAATTCAATTAAAAAATTAAAAAAATTAGAAATAGATTTGGTTGCTGAAAATAGAGGTTTTACAAAAAAAGAACTTCTCAAAATGAGTGTAAAAAAAGATAAACTTCAAAGATCTTTAGGTGGAATTGCAGAGATGAAAAAGATACCTGATTTAGTATTCATTATTGATACTAATTATGAATCTTTAGCGATCCAGGAGTCAGTTAAATTAGGTATACCAATAGTAGCAATTCTTGACAGTAATTCTAATCCTGATGGAATTGATTTTCCCATACCTGGCAATGATGATGCTAGAAGATCAATAGATCTTTATTGTAATCTAATTAAAGAAACTATTGTTGCTGCTAAAAAATCTCCTTCATTAGAATTAAAAAAAACCAAAGAAAAAAAAGAAAAAACTGATAAATCAAAAACTCTAGCAGAAATTGATAGAGAGAAATTAGAAAAAAAATTTACAAAAAAAAAAGAGGAGAAACTTAATTAAAATGGGTGATATAGAGAAGGTAAAAAAACTTAGAGAAGCTACAGGTGCAGGTTTTAAAGATTGTAACTTAGCTATTAAAGAGTCAGGTGGTGATTTAGATAAAGCAGTTGAAATTTTAAGAGTGAAAGGAATTTCAAAAGCTTCCAAAAAAATGTCTAGAGATGCCAAAGAGGGTGTAGTTGCAATTAGTGGCAATGCAAAAAAAACTTCAATCATCGAGGTTAATTGTGAAACAGACTTTGTTGCGAAAAATGATGACTTTATTAATTTTGTAAAAGAATTAAGTGACATCAATAATCAAAATGATTCAAATATTGATGAATTAAAAAAAGCTAAAATGAAAAATGGCAATACTGTTGATGATAACTTGGTAGCTCTGATAGCAAAAATTGGAGAAAAAATTACAATAGGTAAAATGAAAACAATCTCAAATTCTTCATCAGTTAATTATCAGTATTTGCATACTGTTGTAAAAGATAATTTAGCAAAGTTAGCTGTAGTAGTTTCCTTAGAAACAAAAGACAATTCAGAATCAGTTAAAACATTTGGAAAACAATTATCAATGCATATTGCTGCATCAAATCCTTTAGCATTAGAATCTGATCTTATTGATAAAAAAATTATTGATAAAGAGCAGGAATTGGTAACTGAAGAACTAAAAAATTCTGGAAAACCCGAAGATATTGCTAAAAAAATTAGTTTAGGTAAGATGAACAAGTTTAAAGAAGAAAATGCTCTTTTAACGCAAGCTTGGGTTATGGAACCAAAAAAAAAAGTCCAGGATGTTTTAAAAGAACTTGCTATTAATGATTTGAAAATCAAGGAGTTTAGCAGAATTAAAATAGGTGAATAAATGTTTGATGAAAAATCACATAGCCTCAAAATGGATAAAGCTATTGAAGTTTTTTCAAAAGAACTATCTTCCTTAAGAACCGGGAGAGCAAATGCCGCAATGTTAGATCTTGTTAAAGTTGATGTTTATGGTCAACTAATGCCAATTAATCAGATTGGAAGTATTACCACTCCAGAACCAAGAATGATCAACATTCAAGTTTGGGATCAAAATAATGTAGCTTTGATAGATGCTGCTATACAAAAATCTGAGCTTGGATTAAACCCTCAAATTGATGGTCAATTAATTCGATTACCAATACCAGAATTAAATGAAGAAAGAAGAATAGAATTAAAAAAGCTTATTAAATCAATGGGAGAAAAATGTAAAATTTCTATAAGAAATATTAGAAGAGACGCTAATGAGGAGTTAAAAAAATTACTAAAATCAAAAGAAATAGGAGAGGATGAGGAAAAATCTTTTGAAAAGAATGTACAGACAATTACTGATAAGCATATAAAAATAGTTGATGATAAAGTTTCCTCTAAAGAAAAAGAAATAATGACAATATGAACCCATTAAAACATGTAGCCATTATCATGGATGGTAATGGGAGATGGGGTTTAAAATATAAAAATTCAAGAAATGCTGGTCATAAAGCTGGATTAAAAACAGTCGAAAAAATCATAGAAGAGACAATTAAAAATAAAATTAAATTTCTTACGTTATATGCTTTTTCTACAGAAAATTGGAAAAGACCCAAGAAAGAAATTAATTTCCTATTTAACTTATTAGAAAATTTTTTAAAAAATAGAATAAATGAACTTCACAAACAAAATATTAAACTAAAAATTATTGGTTTTAAGAATTTCTCACCAAAATTAAATAAACTATTAAATTTATCAGAGAAAAAAACCTTCAAAAATAAAAGATTACAAATTAATTTAGCTCTAAATTATGGTTCAAAATTTGAATTAATTAATGCGTTTAAACAGTTACAAAAAAAAAGGGATAAAATTAATGAAAAAAACCTTATAAAATATTTACAAACTAATAATATACCAGATCCAGACATATTAATCAGAACAGGAAATACAAAGAGGTTAAGTAACTTTTTATTGTGGCAATTAGCTTATTCAGAGATATTTTTTGAGAAGAAATTATGGCCTGAATTCAATCAGAAAGATTATAATAAGATTATTAAAAAATTTAGAAATATAAAAAGAAATTTTGGTAAAATATGATCAATAAAGAATTACAAAAAAGAATTTTAAGTTCTCTTGTGCTTATACCTATAGCTCTTTTTTTTATAATTAAAGGAACTTATTTTTTTAATTTTTTTATTTTGATTTGTTTATTCATCTCAATTTATGAATGGCACAAGATGTCAAAAGAAATTAATTATACTGTTCTAGGAATAATTTTTCTAATGTTTTCTTTTTATTCTGTATATTATTTTCGAAATGAATTTTATGGTGATTATTTATATTTAATTATCATTTTATCTATATGCGTTTTTACAGATATTGGTGGTTATATATTTGGTAAATTATTTAAAGGACCAAAATTAACTAAAATAAGTCCTAAAAAAACTTATTCTGGAGTTATCGGTGGATATTTGTTTTCAATTATTTTTATGACTTTTTTTTTTAATAATTTAGATTTTATTTCAGAAATGACAAATATTGAAATCACAGGTCAAGAACTTACTTTTAACAATTTTATTACAACAATTTTTATATCAACAGTAAGTCAGTTTGGCGATATAGTAATTTCATACTTTAAAAGAAAATCTAAAATTAAAGATACTGGGAAAATTATACCAGGTCACGGTGGTTTACTTGATAGAATTGATGGAATGATCTTTGCATTTCCTGCAGCTTATTTAATTTATAAATTATTATATTGATGAAAAAAAAAATCGCTATACTTGGATCAACAGGATCAATCGGAAAAACACTAATTAATTTAATAAAAGAAGATAAAAAAAGTTTTGAAGTAATTTTGTTAACTGCGGAAAAAAATCATAATGAACTACTTAAGCAGGCAATCTTATTAAATGTAAAAAATTTAATTATTACTAACAAGAATAGTTTTAATATTTTAAAAAAAAAATTGAATAAAAAAAAAATTAAAATTTATAACGATTTAAGTTGTGTTAATAAAATTTTTAAAAAAAAAATTGACTATACTATGAGTTCGATCATGGGTCTTAATGGTCTTAAACCAACCTTAAATATGATCAGATATTCAAAAAAAATTGCTGTAGCAAACAAAGAAGCAATAATATGTGGATGGACTTTTATTAAACAAGCATTAATTAAAAACAAAACTGAATTTATTCCAGTTGACTCTGAGCATTTTTCAATATGGTCTTTACTGAAAGATAATGAAAATAAAGCAATTGATAAAGTTTATATTACTGCATCAGGTGGTCCTTTTTTAAATTGGCCATTAAAAAAAATTAAAAATGCATCACCTAAAAAAGCACTTAAACATCCAAATTGGTCAATGGGAAAAAAAATTTCTATAGACTCTGCTACTATGATGAATAAAGTATTTGAAGTAATTGAAACTCAAAAAATCTTTAATTTACCAAAATCCAAAATTAAAATTTTAATTCATAAAAAATCTTATGTTCATGCAATTATACAATTCAATAATGGATTAAAGAAAATTTTAGCACATGATACAAATATGTTAATACCAATATTTAATACAATCTATGATAAAGATAAAAAAATTTTAAACAATAAAAATTTAGATATTAAAAGTTTAAATAATTTAGATTTCAAATTAGTTAACTTAAAAAAATTTCCCCTCATAAAAATTCTAAAATTGATACCTGAAAAAAACTCTTTATTCGAAACAGTTCTTGTTAGTGCTAATGATGAGTTAGTTCATTTATATTTAAAAAATAAAATTAAATATAATGATATTCAAAAAAAATTAATGACATTTATCAAAACTAAAGAAATTTTAAGTTATAGAAATAAAAAACCAAATAATATTAACCAAATCGAGCAGTTAAATTCTCAAGTAAGATTGAAAATTAGAGAGTTATGTATATAAGTTCTATGATGTTTAAAGTAATTATCTATATTATCTTATTATCGATAAAATCAACTTTTTTACTTGCTGAAGTTATTAATGAAATTATAGTTGAAGGTAATAATAGAGTTTCTAAAGAAACAATACTTCTTTTTAGCGAAATTAAAAGCGGTGATAATATAAATCAATCAGTTCTGAATGAATCTTTAAAAAAACTCTATGAAACAAACTTTTTTGAAGATGTAGAGATACTTGTACAAGAAAAAGATTTAATTATTAAAGTTTCTGAATATCCAGTAGTTCAACAAATTATAATTAATGGAATAAAAAGAAATAAAACTGTAGAGGAAATAAAAAATCAAATTTCTCTAAAAGAAAAAAACCCTTTTAAAAAATCTTTTATAAAAAATGATTTAAACAAAATTCTTAACATTTTTAAACAAAATGGTTTTTACTTTGTTGAGGTTGATGTTAAAATTGAAGAAAATTCTAACGATACAGTTAATTTGATTTATGATATTGATAGAGGTGAAAGAGCTACAATAAAAGAAATAAAATTTATTGGTGATAAAAAATTTAAAAATCGTAAATTACACAGCGTAATAACTTCAGAAGAAAATAAATTTTGGAAATTTATTTCAAAAGATAAATACCTAAATATTGATAGAGTAAATTTAGATAAAAGATTACTCAAAAATTTTTATTTGAACAAAGGTTATTATGAGGTAAAAATTGAAGATGCTTATTCTTCTATAATTAATAATACTGATTTTATTTTAACATTTAATATTAATGCAGGAAAAAAATATTATTTTAATAATTTGGACATTTCTCTTCCAGCTGATTTTGATCCAAAAAAGTTTCAACGTCTAAAAAAAATCTTTAATAAATTAAAGGGAAAAAAATATGGTTTAAATCAAATTGAAGATATTCTTGATGAAATTGACACAATAGCCTTATTAGAAAATTATGAATTTATAAATGCTGAGGTAATAGAGACAATTAATGGTGATAAGATCGATTTTAATTTCAATATTATTGAAACTAAAAAATTATATGTAAATAAAATAAATATTTTTGGTAATAACATTACATCTGAGGAATTCATTAGAGACAATCTTTTAGTAGATGAAGGAGATCCAATCAATGAATTACTTCAAACAAAATCGATGAACAATTTAAAATCTAAAGGAATTTTTAGATCAGTTAATTATAAAATAAAAAATACAAATGATAATGATAAAAAAGATATAGATGTTACTATTGAAGAAAAAGCAACAGGAGAAATTACTGCTGCTGCAGGATTTGGTTCTGATGGTTCATCTGTAACATTAGGAATAAAAGAAAATAATTTTAACGGTAAGGGCATTACATTACAAACCAATTTATCTTTTAGCGAGGATTCTGTCAGGGGAATGTTCAATTATACACACCCAAATTTTGCTTATTCTGATAGAGCTTTATCAACTTCGTTTGAAAGTACAGTCACAGATAAATTAACTGATTATGGTTATAAAAGTACTTTAAATAGAGTCTCTCTAGGAACCAACTATGAACAATTTGAAAATATATTTTTTTCACCTTCTATAGCAATTCTTGATGAAAGTTTAAGCACAACATCATCAGCTTCATCAGCCTATAAAAAACAAGAAGGCTCTTATTTTGATGCATTATTTAGTTATGGTTTATTATATGATAAAAGAAATTCTCCATTTCAACCTTCAGATGGTTTTTATAGTAAATGGTTTCAAGAAATACCTTTAGCATCAGATCAACAAACTTTAATTAATGGGTATTCATTTACTAATTATTCTGAATTTGCAGATGATTTGATTATTTCTACTGGTATTTACTCTAGAGTAGTAAATTCATTGAATAATGATGATGTTAGAGTTTCTAAAAGATTATTTGTTCCAAGCTCCAGATTAAGAGGATTTGAAACTGGAAAAGTTGGACCTAAAGATGGTAGTGACTTTGTAGGAGGTAATTACGTTACAACTTTTAATGCTTCATCTACTGTTCCATACATATTTCAAACTATGGAAAATACTGATTTAAAATTGTTTTTTGATGCTGGTAATGTTTGGGGAGTTGATTACTCGGATACTATTGATGACAGTAATAAAATTAGATCTTCAAGTGGAATAGCTTTAGAAATATTCACTCCAGTAGGTCCATTATCTTTCACTTATGCTGAAGCTATATCTAAAGCATCTACAGACGTAACAGAAAGTTTTAGATTTCAACTAGGCACTACTTTTTAGATGAAAAAAATTAACATTTTTATATTTTTTTTTTTTTTATTAAATATTAACGCATATTCTCAGGAAAACTTTGCTGTAGTAGATATTGATTTTTTAATTAATAATTCAAACATAGGAAAAGATATCCAAAAG
>CACKPP010000004.1 GCA_902602105.1 uncultured Pelagibacteraceae bacterium | reverse complement strand
TCATAATTCTTCTTTGAACTTCAGCACCAAATCCTTCAGATCTAGTTTTTTCATACATATCAATTAGATTTTCACCTTTAGCTCTAAATCCATACTTCACACCATCATATCTTGCCAAATTTGAAGATGCTTCAGCAGGAGCAACAATATAATAGGTTGGTAAAGCATAACTAGTATGAGGGAGTGAAATATCTATAGTTTCAGCACCACAATCTTTGACATACTGAATTCCTTTTTGCCACAGATCTTCAATCTCTTTTGGCATCCCATCAACTCTATATTCTTTTGGTATGCCAATTTTTTTTCCTTTTATATTATCAGTGAGTTCTTTGCTGTATTGATTTCTTTTAAAATCAATTGAAGTAGAGTCTTTTGAATCATAAGCGCTAATTACTTCTTGCAACAAAGCACAATCTTTTACATTTTGTGCCATTGGTCCTGCTTGGTCTAAAGATGAAGCAAAAGCAACAATTCCATAACGTGAACAACTTCCATATGTGGGTTTTAAACCTACAGTTCCTGTGAATGAAGCTGGTTGTCTTATTGAACCACCAGTATCTGTACCTATTGTAATTGGTGTTAATTGTCCAGCAACTGCTGAAGCAGATCCACCAGATGAACCACCTGGTACTAGGTTTTTATTAATTGGATTTTGTACATTTCCAAAAAAACTAGTTTCATTTGATGAGCCCATTGCAAATTCATCACAATTTAATTTACCTAAAAGTATTGCACCTTCTTTCCAAATATTTTCAGTTACTGTTGATTCATACGTTGGTATAAAATTATTTAAAATTTTACTACCAGCAGTTGTTTTGACATCTTTTGTACAAAATAAATCTTTTACTGCCATTGGAATACCTGGCAATTTTAAATCTAAATTAGGTTTTTGATCAAACTTTTTTGCTTTGTCTAAAGCTGATGTGAAATTCTCAGTAATATATGTATTCAATTCTTTAGACTTTTCAGATCTGTCAATAAATGCTTTAGTTACATCAGTTGAAGAAAGCTTTTTATTTTTAATATTTTCAACTAATTCTGTTAAAGATTGATTTGTTATATCTGACATTACTCTATTACCTTTGGTACAACAAAATAATCTTCATTATCTTGAGGTGAATTTTTAATAATTTGTTCTCTGATATTCTTACTTTTAACCTCGTCAGATCTTAATTTTAATGTTGTTTCAGCAACTGAGGTTAATGGCTTAACATTATCTGTTTTTAATTCATTTAGTTTTTCAATAAAATCAAAAATTGAATTTAAATCACCAGCTAATTTTTCAGCTCTTTTTTCATCGACTGAAATTCTTGATAATTTAGAGATATGTTTTATTGTTTTAAGATCTATACTCATATGCTATTTAAATATGACGCAAACTATCACTTAAGTTTAAAATATACAATATGATCACTTTAGAAGAATTTAAAAAAAAACACTCAGATAAGTGTAGATTGATAGGTTTAGACCTTGGTTCTAAAAGAATCGGTGTATCTATTTGTGATGAAAAACAATTAATTGCTACTCCTCTCAAAACAATAAATAGGAATACGCTTACAGAATTAATTTCTGAACTTAAGGTGATTATTGACGAAAATAATATTAAAGGAATCATTATTGGAAATCCTCTTAATATGGATGGTTCATCTGGAAGATCAGCACAATCTGTGAAAGATACCTCTCAAAAAATTAAGGAAAACATTAATATTCCTATCTGTCTATGGGATGAAAGGTTATCAACAGTTGGTGCCTTTAATCTGTCTAGTCAATTAGATATTAATGTGAGTAAAAGAAAAAAGAAAATCGATGAAAATGCTGCTGCTTTTATATTACAAGGAGCAATAGATTTTTTAAATAATTAATACTTGCTATTGTAGGCATTTATAGTTATAGAGTTGGTTTTAATGGCAATAAAAACAAATAAAGCTATTAAAATTTCCCAAAAACATTTGTTAGGTATCCAAGATTTATCAATTAATGATGTTAATTTGATACTTGATGAAGCACACGCGTTTATAAAAGTTAATCAAAGTAAAAATAAAAAAATAGATATTTTGAGAGGAAAGACTCAAATTAATCTATTCTTTGAACCTTCAACTAGAACACAAAGTTCATTTGAATTAGCTGGAAAAAGACTTGGAGCAGACGTTATGTCTATGAATATAAGTAACTCTGCAATCAAAAAAGGTGAAACATTAATCGATACAGCTATGACTTTAAATGCGATGCATCCAGATATTATTGTAGTTAGACATCAAGACTCTGGAGCTTGTAACCTACTTTCACAAAAAGTAAATTGTGCAGTGCTAAATGCTGGTGATGGAAGAAGAGAGCACCCTACTCAAGCTCTTTTAGATGCTTTAACAATTATAACTCGAAAAAATAAAATTGAAGGATTGAAAATTGCAATATGCGGAGACATTCTACATTCAAGAGTAGCAAGATCAAATATTTATCTTCTCAATATGCTTGGAGCTGAAGTAAATATAATTGCTCCAACAAATCTTATGCCGAAAAAAATTGAAAAATTTGGTGTAAATACTTTTACTGATATGAAAAAAGGATTGAAAGATTGTGATATCGTAATGATGCTAAGATTGCAAAATGAAAGAATGACAAGTTCATATCTTTCATCAAATAGAGAGTATTATGAATATTACGGTTTAACTCCTGATAAACTTGAGCATGCTAAATCTGATGCATTAATAATGCACCCTGGACCAATGAATAGAGGTATAGAAATAGATACAGTATTAGCAGATGACATAAATAAAAGCGTAATTAAAGAACAGGTTGAACTTGGTGTAGCAGTTAGAATGGCTTGTTTAAAGATGTTTTGTATATAAATGAAAAAACAATATTTTATAAATGCAAATATTATAGACCCCCAAAATTCAATTAATGAAGTTGGTGGTTTAATTATTAGTGAAGATGGTAAAATTGAAGCAATTGGAAAAAAAGTTAATACAAATAATCTGCCTACAAGAGAAAAGCCAATTGACTTGAAAGGAAAATATATTTTTCCAGGATTGGTAGATATGAGAGTCTTTGTTGGTGAGCCTGGATATGAATATAAAGAAAATTTCAGAACTTTAAGTAATGCAGCTTTATCAGGAGGTGTAACATCTGTTGTTACAATGCCAAACACAAACCCAATTATAGATAATGTATCTATAGTTGATTTCTTAAAAAGAAGAGGAAGAGACAAATCTAAGATTAATATTTTTCCTTGTGCTTCACTTACAAAAAATATTGAAGGCACCAACATGACTGAGTTTGGGCTATTACAAAAAAAAGGAATTATTGCGTTTACAGATGGTATTAAAACAATTCAAAATCCACGACTAATGTCTAGAATAATGAACTCAGCCAAAGATCTTGGTTGCTTGATTATGCAACATGCTGAAGATTATGAACTAGCAAAGAATGGGATGATAAACTCTGGAATTATTGCCTCTAAATTAGGGTTGTCAGGCATACCTGAAATTGCAGAAAGAATTTTAATTGAAAGGGATCTTACATT
Source organism: uncultured Pelagibacteraceae bacterium (assembly GCA_902602105.1). The sequence goes on along the minus strand of CACKPP010000004.1, from coordinate 29,006 downwards.
ATTAGAAAAAGTCAAATGTAGATATCATATATCTCAATTATCTTCACAAAAATCAGTTGAAGTAATAAAATATAGAAAAGAAATTGTGAAATTTACTTCAGGAGTTTCTATTAATAACTTGTCTTTGAATGAAAATGATATTGGTGATTTTAGAACTTTTTTAAAATTGTCTCCCCCTTTAAGAAGAGAAGAAGATAGGTTGGCTCTTGTTGAGGGATTAAAAGATGGTCTCATTGAAGTTATTGTTTCAGATCATAAACCTGAAGACGAAGAGTCTAAAAGGTTAACATTTGCACAAGCGGCTACAGGTGCATCAGGGATAGAGACGCTTTTATCTTTAAGTTTAGAATTATATCACAATGGATCGCTCAAACTTGAGACGATTATAAGAGCCTTGACTTCAAATCCAGCAAAAATATTAAAAATAAATAAGGGAAATCTTTCAGTCGGTAATGATGCAGATCTTTGTATTGTTGATATTGATAAACCTTGGATTGTAAAGAAGGAAAAATTAATTTCAAAATCTAAAAATACATCAATAGAAGATAAAAAACTTCAAGGCAAAGTTATAAATACATTTGTAAAAGGCAAAGAATTATTTAAGCTATAGAATGGATATTTTTTTAATAGGTATAATTTCTTACCTCATGGGTTCAGTGCCATTTGGCTTCATACTCACAAAAATCTTTTTAAAAAAAGATATTAGAGAAATTGGTTCAGGTAATATTGGAGCCACTAATGCTCTCAGAACTGGGAATAAAACAATAGGTTACTCAACATTGGTGCTTGATATTTTGAAAGCTGTAGCTCCTGTCATTTATGTAAAAAATTTTTATCAAGAATTTTTATATATTGCCTCTCTGTGTGCTTTTTTAGGTCATGTTTTTCCAATTTGGTTAAAGTTTAAAGGAGGAAAAGGTGTTGCAACTTATGTTGGAATTTTATTTGCCATAAATATTTATTTTGGAATTATCTTTACTATTTCTTGGTTTATAACTTTTTTCATTTCTAAGTATTCCTCGTTATCATCTTTAGTGGGTGGAGCTTCTGTACCAATATATTTATTGATTATAAGTCAATATGATCAGGGAATTTTTTTTACTATTATGTTTGTCTTGATTTTTTTTACTCATAGAGAAAATATTAAAAGATTGAAAAATAAAGAAGAAACAAAGACAAAAATTTATTAAATTGACTATCTAAGTGATTTGAGTAGTTTGTAGTCTATGAATTTGGTCATTGTAGAAAGTCCTGCTAAAGCTAAAACAATAAATAAGTATTTGGGCGATGATTATAAAGTTCTAGCAAGTTATGGTCATATAAGAGACTTACCTTCTAAAAATGGTTCAGTTGATCCAGACCAAGATTTTAAAATGGAATGGGAAGTTGACAGTTTTTCAAAAAAATATCTTAAAGAAATTACTGATGCAGCAAAAGACTCGTCTAAAATTATATTAGCTACCGACCCTGACCGTGAAGGTGAAGCTATTGCCTGGCATGTAAAAGAATATTTAAATGAAAAAAAACTTTTAAAAGATAAAGAAATTGAAAGAGTTGTATTTAATGAGATAACCAAAAAAGCTGTAATACAAGGAATTGAAAATCCAAGACAAATTGAACCTCATCTAGTTGATGCTTATATGGCTAGAAGAGCTTTAGATTACCTGGTTGGTTTTAATATTTCACCAATACTTTGGACAAAACTACCCGGCTCAAAATCTGCAGGAAGAGTTCAGTCTGTCGCTTTAAAATTAATTACTGAGAGAGAACATGAGATTGAGTCATTTAAACCAGAGGAATTTTGGACTTTAAGTATAAACTTTATAAATCAAAATAATCAAAAAATTACCGCAAGTATTAGTCAATTAGATAATAATAAAGTTGAAAAATTTTCATTCAGAAATAAAGAAGAAATAAATAAAGCTATAGAGAGCGTAAATAAAAAAAAATTTAGTATTACAGATATTTCAAGCAAAGTTGTTAATCGAAATCCATCCGGACCATTTACCACATCTACTCTTCAACAAACCGCATCAAGTAGATTGGGTTTTGGCGCATCTAGAACAATGCAAATAGCACAAAAGCTTTATCAGGGAGTAGAGATAGAGGGTGAAACAATTGGCTTGATTACTTATATGAGAACAGATGGAACTAATTTATCCAAAGATGCAGTGTCAGCTTTTAGAAATTATATCCAAAAAGAAATTGGTAACGAATACTTGCCTAAAGATGTTTTGAATTATTCTGGTAAAAAAGCTAAGAATGCTCAGGAAGCTCATGAAGCAATTAGACCTACAGATATAATCAGAACACCCCAGAGTGTTAAGAAATATTTAAGTACAGATCAAAATAAACTATATGATCTTATTTGGAGTAGAGCTTTATCTTCTCAAATGGAGTCTGCCAAATTTGACAGGAACACTATTACTATAACTTCAGACAATAATGACACTATTTGTAAAGCTAGTGGATCAGTACTGAAATTTGATGGATTTTTGAAGATTTATAACAATCAAAGTAAAGATGATGATGAAAATATTTTACCATCTATGTCTAAAGGACCTATTAATATCGAGGCATTACTAGATGAACAACATTATACACAGCCACCTCCAAGATACTCTGAGGCTAGCTTAGTTAAAAAACTTGAGGAACTTGGTATTGGAAGACCATCTACTTATGCAAGCATCATTTCTACTATTGCTAATAGAGGTTATGCAGAAATATTGAATAAAAGATTTTTTCCCACTGACAGAGGAAAATTAATTTCTGCCTTTTTAGAAAAATTGTTCTCAAAATATGTGGATTATAATTTTACAGCAGGACTGGAAAACCAACTTGATGAAATCACCACTGGAAAAGAAAGTTGGATAAAGGTTTTGGAGCTTTTCTGGAAAGATTTTAATATTAACGTATCAGAGGTAAAAGAAAAAAGAACAAGAGAGGTCTTGGATTTACTGAACGATAGTTTGGGAGAATTGATTTTTGATAAAGATAATGAAGGAAATGTTGTTAGAAAGTGTCAATTATGCAATTCTGGAACATTAAGTTTAAAAAATAGCTTCAGAGGTGGTGCTTTTATAGGATGCTCAAATTACCCTGAGTGTAAATTCACACGACCATTGTCTAAAGCAAAAGCTGCAGCTCAAGCACAATTAGCTGAACCAAAATTAATTGGAAAACATGAAAATGGAAATGAAATTTATCTTAAAAATGGCAGGTTTGGCCCGTATCTTCAGTATGAGAAAATTCTTTCTGATGTTGAGCTGGAGAAGACTACTAAAAAAAAGAAAAAGACAAAAAAGTCTAAATCAGATGTCAATGAACTCTTAAAAAATGTTTCAATACCTAAAGGTTTAGATTTAGAAAGTATTGATTTAGAAAAAGCTCAATTCTTATGCTCTCTACCTAAGTCTCTTGGTATAAATCCTGACAATCAAAAAGAAATTACATTAAACACTGGCAGATTCGGCCCTTATTTAAAATGTGAAAATAAGTCAGCAAGAATAGAAAATATAGAAGAAATTTTTTCAATAGGTTTAAATAGAGCAATTACTCTTATAGCTGAAGCTAAACCTGGTCGAATGTCTTCATCGATAATTAAAGATTTAGGGGAACATCCTGAGGATAAAAAGCCAGTTAGAGTAATGAAAGGTCAATACGGTCCTTATATTAAGTACAAATCACTCAATGCAACTATACCTGAAGAAAAAGACCCTACTGAATTAACAATGGAAGATGCTTTAATATTGATTGAGAAAAGAAAAGAATACGATAAAACTAAAAAATCTAATAAAAGGAAATCTAAATGAATTATGATGAAAAAATAAAAGAACTTAAAATAAAACTTCCTGAAGCAAAACCACCAGTTGGAAATTATGTTGCAACTAAAATTTCTGGAAAGATGTTGTTTATATCTGGACAAATTTCTATTGATGATAATGGTCAATTAATAAAAGGGAAAGTTGGAAAAGATTTGGATACTGATTCTGGTTACAATGCTGCTAAGCGATGTGCATTAAGTATTATTGCTCAAGTTAAAAAAGCTTGTGATAATGATTTATCAAAAATTAAATCTTGTGTTAAATTAACTGGATTTGTTAATTCCTCTGATGATTTTATTGATCAACCAAAAGTAATTAATGGTGCGTCAGACTTAATAGCTGCTGTGTTTGGAGATTCTGGTATGCATACTAGAGCTGCTGTAAGCACTAATAGCTTACCATTAGGAGTGTCGGTAGAAGTCGATGCAATTTTTGAGTTGAATTAAATTTTATTTTCCAACGCTATAGTATTTAAATCCTTGCTCTTTAATTTTTGTAGAAGAATATATATTTCTCATATCAAAAATAATAAATTTTTTTCCTTTAACTAAATTTTTAAAATTAATTGATTTAAAATCATTCCATTCGGTATGAATAATGACAAGATCCGACCCCTGAACAGCTTCTTTAATCGTTGTTTTGTTAATAACATTTTTTAATTTCAAAAATTCACTCTTATATCCAGTTGGATCAAAATATTTAATTATTGCTCCTTTTTTTGATAACCAGGGTATCATTTTAAGACTTGATGAGTCCCTCATGTCATCCGTATTTGCCTTAAATGTAACTCCTAAAAAAGCTATCTTTTTGTTTCTTATTTTTCTATCTAAAATTTGATTAACTCTTTCAAGTAAGATTTTGGATCTATTATCATTTGATTTAATTACTGATTTTATTACTGATAAATTAGTTTTAAATTTATCAGCTGTTGAAATTATGGCTTTTGTATCTTTTGGAAAACAGGACCCACCATAAGCAGGGCCTGCTCTGAGAAATCGACTTCCTATCCTTTTATCAAGTCCCATGCCTATTGATATATCTTCTATATTAATTCCAGTTTTTTCACATAAATTTGCTATTTCATTAATAAAAGTAATCTTAGTTGCTAAAAAGGCATTTGAAGCATATTTAATTAATTCTGCTGCTCTTCTAGAGGTTTGTAAATAAGAAGCTCCTTTAGAAATAAGTGGACTGTATAAATTTTTTAAAATTTTACCAGTTTTTTTATCATTAGTTCCAATTACAACTCTATCAGGATATATAAAATCTCTTATCGCTTCACCTTCTCTCAAAAACTCAGGATTTGAGACAACAGAAAATTTTTTTTTGTTATTTTTTTTAGACAAAATTTTTTCAATTTCATCACCCGTAGTAACAGGAACAGTTGATTTTGTTATGATAATTTTAAATTTATTAATTGAAGAGCCTATTTCTTTAGAAACATCATAGATCTGACTTAAATCTGCAGAGCTTCCCTTTTTTTTTGTAGGCGTACCAACACAAATAAAAATAATATCTGATTCTTTTACTGACTTTTTTAAATCTGAAGAAAAATTTAATCTTTTATTCTTATAATTTTTAATTGCTAATTCTGAAAGACCAGGTTCATAAATTGGAATTTTACCTTTTCTTAATAAATTTATTTTATTGATATTATTATCTACACAAATTACATCGTTTCCTAAATCAGCAAAACACACACCACTTACTAGTCCTACATAGCCAGTACCTATCATACATAATTTCATGATTTAGCTATCTCCAAAGTTGATTTAATATAACCATTCATAGTTCCGCAATCTAAATATTTTCCTGAAAAAGTGTGTGCTATAAACTTATTATTTTCATAAATCAATGATTGAATAGCATCAGTAATATGAATTTCACCACCCTTGCCGACTTTTTGTTTTGATAATTTAGTAAATATTTTCCTAGGTAAAATGTATCTTCCTATCACTGCTTTATTTGAAGGTGCATTTACAATAGATGGTTTTTCAATTACATCTTTGATTAAATAATTTTTTTTATCATATTTCTTACTTAATTTAAAAATTCCCCATCTTGAAACTGTTTTTTTATTTACATTCATACTTGCGATTACAGAAGATTTATAACGTTTATGAATATTGATCATAGATTTGGAACAGTTTCTTTTTATAATCAAATCATCTGGTAATAACATTAAAAAAAATTTATCTTTAATTAATTTCTGTGTTTTCAAAACTGCATCACCTGTACCAAGTGGTTTATTTTGATATACGAATTTAATTATCTTTTTATATTTTAAAATTTTTTTATATTCTTTGATAATTCTTGGATTTTTCTTTTTTTTAATAATTTTTTTGTAGAAATTATCATTATAAAAATAGTTTTTAATCATTTGTTTTTTTTTTGAAATAATAAAGACTACTTCTTTAATACCAGCTTCAATACACTCATCTAAAATATATTCAATTCCAGGTTTACCATTAATTGGTAGAAGCTCTTTAGCAAAAACACTGGTCAATGGTAATAAACGAGTACCTAATCCAGCTAGTGGAATAATTGCTTGTTTAATCATTTAAATGTTTTACTTATTAAAATATTTTATACAAATGAAAATTTTATTAAGAAATAATGATTTAAATGAGGCATTATCAATTAGCTCTAATATGGGTTTTGTGCCTACTATGGGTAGCCTTCACAAAGGTCATATTTCATTAATTAAAAAATCTTTAAATTACTGCAATAAAACTATCGTAAGTATATTTGTTAATCCTAAACAATTTAATGACAAAAATGATTATAAAAGGTACCCAAGAAATTTAAAAAAAGATTTAAAAATCTTAAAAAGATTAAAAGTAAATTTCGTATATACCCCCAATGTAAAAGAAATTTATAGTTCAAGAAACAAAATAAAAATTCAACTTACAAAAAAAGATAAAATACTCTGTGCAAAACATAGAAAAGGGCATTTTGAAGGTGTTATTGATGTAATGACTCGTTTAACAAAAATACTCAAACCATCAAAAATATTTATGGGAGAAAAAGACTTTCAACAATGTTTCTTAGTTAAAAAATATATTGAAAGTTGTTTTAAGTCAAAAATAATACCATGCAAAACAATTAGGGATAAAAATAAATTAGCTTTATCCTCAAGAAATTTACTTTTAAATAAAAAAGATCTGATCAAAGCAGGTAAAATATCAAAAGAGCTAATTTCTTTCAAAAAAAAATTATCAAAGAAAAATTTTACTTACAAAATCATAAGATTAAAGAAAAATGAATTAGAGAAGTTATATGGTATTAATATTGAATATCTTGAAGTGAGAAATAAAAAAAATTTACAACTCTCAAATAAAATTAAAAATTCTAGAGTTTTTCTAGCATATTATTTAAAAAATATTAGATTAATAGATAACTTTTAATTTCTATAAAAAATAAGCACCAACACCTAAGAAAGATACAAAACCGATTACATCAGTAATTGTAGTTACAAAAACACTTGATGCTATAGCTGGATCAATATTCATTTTTTTAAGTGTTACAGGTACTAAAATTCCAAATAATCCAGCAACTACCATTGTTAAAATCATTGATATAGAAATAATTAAAGAAAGCTGAATATCTTGAAACCATAATTGTACAATTAAAGAACTTATAATTGCAAAAATAATTCCATTTAAAATTCCTATATTAAATTCTTTTAAAATGTTTTGATTAAAGTTATTTTTTGTTAAATCATTTGTAGCTAAAGTTCTTACTGTAACTGCTAAAGTTTGCATCCCAGCATTTCCTCCCATTGAGGCTACTATTGGCATTAGAAAAGCTAAAACGACCATTTGTTGAATAGTGGCTCCAAACAAACTTATACAATAAGTTGCTAAAAATGCAGTAAATAGATTTAGTAATAACCAATTGAATCTTCTTTTAGTTTTTGTAAGAACACCATCTGTAATTTCTTCATCTCCAACACCCGCTAATCTTAATGCATCTTCTTCAGCTTCCTCTTTTAATACAGTAAGAACATCATCAGATGTAATCATTCCAACTAATTTATTATTTTTATCGACTACACAAGCTGAATTTAAATTATAATTTTCAAATAAATTTCCAACTTCTTCTCTATCCATATCTACTGGAACTAAAAAAGTTGAGTCTTCCATAATTGATGACATTTTAGACTCTCTTGGTGTTCTTAAAACTTTAGAAGAAGGAACTGTTCCAATAGGTTTAAAATTTTCATCAACTATATAAATTTCTAAAAATTCTTCTGGTAAGTCTTTATTCTCTCTAAGATAATCAATAGTTTGACCTACTGACCAGTTACTAGGGATAGCTGTAAATTCTCTTTGCATTATCCTAGCAGCACTATCTTCAGGGTAGCTAAGACCTTCTAATAAAGCAAAACGGTCTTTCGGGGGCAAAGAACCTAGTATTACATTTTTATCCTTTTCCTCAACATTTTCTAAGATAGAGATAGCGTCATCAGATTCTAGATTTTTTAATATTCTAACTATAGCTCCTGATGAAAGATATTTAATAATTTCAGATTGAACAGACTCATTTAGTTCAACAAAAACTTCTGGATCTATTTTAAAATTATTTAATTTAATTAAATTTTCTCTGTCATTTTGACCTAAATGCTCAATAATATCTGCCGCATCTGCAGGGTGCATTTCTTTAAAAGAATTTGTTATAAAAGTAGCATCATTGCTTGCAATTTTATCTGTAACAACTTTTATATATTCTTTATTAAATTCAAAATTGACTTTTTTATCTTTGATTTTTTTAATTAAAGTCATAAATATTCCTATTATTTAGTCGCAACTTTTAATACATAATGAAAAGAATACAATTTTTAAATGAATATTGAGATTAAAAAGTCAAAAAAACCTGTAAAATATGATGATGCTATACAATACCTAGAAAGGCGATTATCAGATTTAAATTCAAATAACTCTAATGAGCTAATATGGATTTTAGAACATGAAGATATTTACACTGCCGGCACTAGTTATAAAGTTAATGAAATTTTAGATAAATCTATCAAAATTTTAAAAACTAATAGAGGAGGAAAAATAACTCACCATGGTATTGGCCAACTTATTTGTTATTTTGTAATTGATTTGAAAAAAAAGAATAAAGATATAAGAAAATTTATATCTATCATTGAAAAAACTATTATTGATACACTTAAATTTTATGAAATAGAAACTTTTGCAGATAAAGAAAACATTGGAATTTGGTATGATGATAATAATGAAATAAAAAAGGTTGCAGCTATAGGTGTAAGAATAAGTAAATGGATTGCATATCATGGTTTTTCATTAAATATAGATAATGACTTACAAAAATATAAATCAATTATCCCATGTGGAATTAAAGATAAAGGTGTTACTAATCTAAGAAAAATTAAAGATCAAAATTATCAAGATCTAGAAAATATATTAATTAAAAATTTTATTTCAAATTTACAAAATTAAGTCTTTTAGTCTTTAACAATTTTTTAAAATAATCTGGAAGAAGTGCTTGATATGTATGTTTATTATTATTAATCATAAATTTTATTTGATAAGAATGAAGCATTAAATTTTTATTTATCCCTTTAGTTGAATTGAATGACCTATATTTATGATCACCATAAATAGAATGACCTATATTAAAAAGTTGTTTTCTTAGCTGATGTTTTCTTCCAGTAATTGGTTTCATTTCAACTAAACTTGAATTTGAATTCTTATCAATAACTCTAAAAATAGTTTTTGCTTTTTCTACAATCTTTTTTCCATTATCAAAACGTATCAATTCATTATTCCATTCACCTGAATTTTTTTCAACTTCTCCATGACAAATTGCTAAATAAGTTTTATGAACTTTTCTTAATCTAAATAAAGATGTTAATAATTGAGCTGTTTGTCTATTTTTAGCCATAACAAAAACTCCAGAAGTATCTTTATCTAATCTATGAACTGAATATGGTTTTGTTCCATCAAAAATTTCACTCTTAGCAAAAATATCAATTAAGTTTTTTTTCGATTTTGTTCCTCCCTGGACAGAAATACCTGTGGCTTTATTTAAAACAATAAAATCATCATTATTTTCAATAATCAAATCTTCATTAGACTTAATTATTTCATTAGAGGGATTAAACTTAACTTTTTTTTGATTAATTTTTTCTTTAAAATTCAAATTAAATATATCAATTTTATCATTAGTTTTAATCTTAAAAGAACTCTTAACCTTCTTTTTATTTATTTTTATTTTTCCTGATCTTAAATTTTTTTCTATTAAACTTTGAGGTATTTTTCCTAACTTATTTCTAATCCATCTATCGATGCGCATATCATTACACGTTGAGTCAACGATATAATTCTTAATCATAGTTATTGAATTATTATACTACGGTGTGGCTACTTTTTTGTCTTCTTTTTTTTCAGCTTCTTTAACTGAGTCTTTTTTCTTTTTATCTACCCTTTTAGCTTCAACATCTCTGTCTACAAATTCAATTATTGCCATCGGGGCATTATCGCCATATCTAAATCCAGCTTTAATTATTCTAGTATACCCACCTGCTCTTTTTTCATATCTTTTAGACAAAGTTTTTTTTACTTTATTTGCAGATTTGGTGTCTTGTAACTGTGAAATTAAAATTTTAGTATTATGTAAAGTATCATTTTTACCTAATGTAATTAGTTTTTCAGCTTGTGGTTTTAAAAATTTTGCTTTAGGTAATGTTGTTTTTATTTGTTCATACTTAATTAATGAATTGAGCATATTTTTTAATAATGCTTTTCTATGTTCTGAAGTTCTGTTTAACTTCTTATTTGCCATTCCATGTCTCATTAGATGGCTTCCTCTAGTTTTTTAGACATTTCTGCGATATTATCAGGTGGCCAATTAGGGATCTCCATTCCCAAATAAAGAGACATACCTGTTAATACTTCCTTAATTTCATTTAAAGATTTCCTTCCAAAATTTGGGGTTCTTAGCATCTCTCCCTCTGACTTTTGCACTAAGTCTCCTATATAAATAATATTATCATTTTTTAAGCAATTCATAGATCTGACAGAAAGCTCTAATTCATCAACTTTTCTTAACAAGTTTTTATTAAATTCTGGCTCAGTAGAAACTTCTTTTACTGGTGTTTCTACAGGTTCATCAAAATTTATAAACATTTTTAATTGATCTTGAAAAATTCTAGCTGAGTAAGCTACCGCATCTTCTGCTGATATAGATCCGTTAGTTTCAACTTCCATTGTTAATTTATCATAATCTAAAGCTTTACCTTCTCTAGCTGTACTTACTGAGTAAGATACTTTTTTAACTGGGCTATATAATGAGTCTATTGCTATTAATCCTAATGGTGGTTCTTCTGGTTTGTTTAAATCTGCAGGAACATAACCTTTTCCAGTATTAACATTCATTTCCATATGAAAATTAGTGTTTTCATCTAAATTACAAATAACTAAATCAGGGTTTAGAATTTCAATATCTGGTATAGATGCGATGTCTGATGCTTTAATTTCTCCTGGACCTTTAGCATCTAATACTAATTTTTTAGTTCCTTCAGAAGTGCTTTTTAAAGCTAAAGATTTAACGTTTAAAACAATATCTGTAACGTCTTCTCTTACACCTTTTATAGATGTAAATTCATGTAAAACACCATCTATTTGCACTGATGTAACCGCTGTACCTCTTATTGAAGAAAGTAAAATTCTTCTTAAAGAATTTCCTAAAGTTAAACCATAACCTTTTTCTAAAGGCTCTGCAATAATTGTAGCTTTAGTCAAATCATCACTAATTTTAACATCTAACTTTGTAGGTTTTATTAAAGATTTCCAATTCTTTACATTAACATTTTCAGTTTCCATTATACTCTCCTTTTTTTTGGTGGTCTTGTTCCATTATGAGGCATAGGCGTTGTATCTTTAATCGATAAAATTTTAAATCCTCTTGCTTGCAGTGCTCTTAAAGCTGTTTCACGACCAGAACCTGGACCTTTAACCTCTACTGATAAAGTTTTCATTCCATAATCTAAAGCCTTTGATGCTGCAGAGTCCGCTGCAACTTGTGCAGCATAAGGGGTTGATTTTCTTGAACCTTTAAAACCCTTTTGACCAGCTGAAGCCCAGGAAATTACATTTCCATTAGTGTCTGCAATTGAAATAATTGTATTATTAAATGTAGATTGCACATAAGCTATACCATTTAAAATATTCTTTTTTGTTTTTTTCTTTTTTGAATAAGAGCTTTTATTACTTTTCTTAGATGATTTATCTATTTTTTGATCTTTATTTTCGACTTTTTCTACTTTTGCCATAATTATTTTTTTAACGGAGTTAATTTTTTACCTGCAATAGCAATCGCTTTACCTTTTCTAGTTCTTGCATTACATCTAGTCCTTTGACCCCTTACAGGTAATTTTTTTCTATGTCTAGAACCCCTATAACAAGCTAAATCAATTAATCTTTTTATACTTAACGAATAATCTCTTCTTAAATCACCTTCAACTTTAAAATTTTGATCAATATATTCCCTAATTTTTAAAATTTCTTCATCTGTAAGTTCATTCACTCTTTTTTTTTTAGGAATCTCCAATGATGAACAAATTTGATTAGAATATTTATTTCCTATTCCATAGATATAAGTGAGTCCAATATGAACAAGTTTATTCTGTGGAATGTTAATACCTGCGATACGAGCCATAAATATGTGATAAATTTTTAGCCTTTTATATAAGAAGTTAATTTAAAGTCAATGTCTTAAACATTGATAAAAGCATCTATTTTAGCGGTTATTTCGTCAATTTTAAGTGTTCCGTCTATTTCATAAAAATTTAGATTTTGAGAATAGAAATCTAGGACAGGTTTGGTTGTATCCATATAAGTATCATACCTTCTAATTATAGTATTCAATTCATCATCTGATCTTTTTTCTAAAATTTTTCTTTTCTCAATTCTTTTTATAATCGTATCCTTGTTTACGTTGAGAAAAAAAATAAAATTTATTTTTTGATTAGAGTTCTTTAATAACAAATCTAAGTTTTTGGCTTGACTTAAAGATCTTGGATATCCATCGAATATTAATTTGTCTTTTTTATTTGGGTCGAAAATAACTTTTTTTATAAGATTGTTTACTATTTCGTCATTAACAAATTTTCCATCATTCATATCATTAATTATTCTTTTTCCAATTTCAGAATTTTTTTGAATTTCATCTCTCAACATATCACCAGTAGATATCTGAAAACCATTTAATTTATTTACTAGATATCTAGCCTGAGTACCTTTTCCAGCACCTGGTGGCCCAAATAAAATTACATTCACTTTTGTTATCTACCAAATTTAGTTTTTTTAATTAATTGTTCGTACTGAGAACTCATTAGTCTAGTTTGTATTTGTGTAACGGTATCTATTGCAACAACTACAACTATTAATATTGAAGTACCTCCTAAATAAAAAGGTATTGGATAATTAGCTATTAAAAATTCTGGCATTAAACAAACTAAAGTAAGATATAATGCTCCTATAGTTGTAAGTTTAGTTAAAATATTTTCAATATATAAAGCAGTGCTTTCTCCAGGTCTTATACCCGGAATAAATCCACCATATTTTCTTAAATTATCTGCTGTTTCTGTAGGATTGAATGTTATCGAAGTGTAAAAAAATGTAAAAAAAATAATACCTGAAGCATAAAGCAACATATAAAGTGGCTGACCTTGAGTAAAATAAGAACTTAAATTTAAAAATGTTTCATTCTCTGAAAAATTAAAGTTCGAAAAAGTCACAGGTAATAATAATAATGCTGATGCAAAGATTGCCGGGATAACTCCTGCTTGATTAATCTTTAGAGGTAAATGTGAGGACTCCCCACCATACATTTTATTACCCATTTGTCTTTTTGGATAATTTATTAAAATTTTTCTTAATGCTCTTTCCATAAAAACAATAAATAAAATAGTCCCAATTAATAAAATAAAAATAGCTAAAAGCATTATTGTTGATACTGCACCTGTTCTTCCTAATTCAAATGTTGTTACTAAGGCCCTAGGTATTTCTGCAACAATACCAGCAAATATAATTAGTGATATACCATTACCAATACCACGTTGAGTTATTTGTTCACCCAACCACATTAAAAAAATCGTTCCTGCAACAATTGTAGTGACTGTTGAAATCTTAAAAAATGGACCAGGATTTATAACCAAATTTGCAGAAGATTCTAAACCAACAGCAAGACCATATCCTTGAACAGTTGCGAGTAAAACAGTTCCATATCTTGTAATTTGGGTAATTTTCGATCTTCCAATTTCGCCCTGAGATTTTAAATTTTTAAAATAATCTGTTACACCAGTTAATAGTTGAACAATAATAGAAGATGAAATGTATGGCATAATACCCAATGCAAAAATTGCCATCCTGCTAACTGCACCTCCAGCAAAAACATTAAACATTCCTAATAAACCTTTTTGATTTCCTTCCATCATGATCTTTAATTGTTCAGGATCTATTCCAGGAAGAGGTACAAAAGTTCCAAATCTATATACTGCTAAGATAGCTATTGTGAATAGTATTCTATTACGTAAATCATTGGTAGATGAGGAGCTGCTCATTTTAATCTAATTATTTCTTTAAATTTATAGATCCACCTATTTTTTCTAATTTTTCTATAGCTGATCTAGATGCTAAGTCTGCTTCTATATTAATTTTATTTTTGATTTCACCAGTTCCCAAAATTTTAAGTTTTTTTGAGTTTTTATTTATCAATTTTAATTTTTTAAGTATTTCTGAATTAAGTATATCATTTGTATTTATATTTTTTTTATCAATATAAAACTGAATTTTTTCAAGATTTAAAATGGCAATATTTTCTTTCAAAATTGGATTGAAACCTCTTTTTGGAAGTCTTCTGTAGAGAGGCATTTGTCCACCTTCAAAGCTTTTAATTGCAACACCGGATCTTGATTTTTGACCTTTAACTCCCCTCCCAGAAGTTTTGCCTTTACCAGAGCCAATTCCTCTGCCAACTCTAATCTTTTTTTTTTTAAATTTATTTATGTTGTTTAAAGTTATCATTATCCTCTTTTTTCCACTATTTCAGATATTTTTTTACTTCTGATAAAAGAAATTTGTTTTGGTGAATTTTGCTTACGTAAAGCTTTCATGGTAGCTCTTATAACATTATGTGCATTTGAAGTACCCATTGATTTTGCAACAATATCTTTTATTCCTAAAACTTCACATACGGCTCTTATAGGTCCTCCTGCTATTATACCTGTTCCTTTAGAAGCTGAACGTAATATTATTCTTCCAGATCCATCTTTGGCTTTTACGTCATGATGAATGGTTCTTCCTTCTCTTAAAGGAATTTGTGTTAATTTTCTTCTTGCCATTTCATTCGCCTTTTTAATGGCATCTGGAACCTGTTTAGCTTTAGCATGAGCTATACCTATTTTACCAGATTGATTACCAACCACTACTAAAGCTGAAAAGCCAAATCTTCTACCACCTTTAACTACTTTTGTTATTCGATTAATGTGGACTAATTTTTCTATAATATCGTCAGACTTTTTATCTTTATTATTATCCATAATTAAAATTCCATTCCATTTTTACGTAAAGTTTCAGCAAAAATTTTAATTCTACCATGATATTTGTAGATACCTCTATCAAAATAAATTTTTGTAATTTTTTTTTCATGAGCTTTTTTTGCAAGTTTTTCGGCAACAATTTTTGATAATTCAGTTTTATTCATTTTTGATCCAGATTTAATATCTTTTTCAATAGATGATGCAGATAAAAGGGTCATGTTCTTAGAGTCATCTATTATTTGTGCAGAAATATTTTTTAATGATCTTGAAATACTTAGTCGATATCTATCTTTCGATGCAACATTTTTAACCTTGTTGCTTACTCTATATCTTTTTCTTAAATTTCTCGTTATTTTCATTATTTTTTCTTTCCCTCTTTTTTAAGAACATACTGGCCTTTTTCTCTAACACCTTTTCCTTTATACGGCTCAATTTTTCTTAAAGTTTTTAGTTTTGAAGCTATTGCACCTACCTGTTGTTTGTCTGAACCACTAATTTTTAATGTAGTTTGTTTTTCTACAGTTATTTTTATACCTTCAGGAATATCAAAATTTATATCGTGACTATATCCTAACTGTAGATTAATTTGATTTCCTTTTAGTGCAGCTCGATACCCCACTCCAACTAATTCTAGAGTTTTTTCATATCCTTTGCTTGATCCTATTACAGCGTTATTAATCAAACTTCTATTCATTCCCCATAATCTCTTGCTAATGTCATCTATTTTTTTTGGTTTTATAGATATTTCTTTTCCATCTTTTATGTCTAGATTAAATATTTCTAGATCTATACTTAGAGCTTTTTTACCTAAAGGACCTTCAATATTTAAAATATTACCAGCCAAAGCTACTTTGACTTTATCGGGAATTGAAATATTAATTTTACCAATTTTAGACATTAAAATACCTTACAAATTATTTCGCCACCTACTCGTTGTTTTCTTGCATCCATATCAGTCATTACGCCTTTAGGTGTAGATACTATTGCAATACCAAGACCATTATTAATTTTTGGTAATCCATCAGCGCTTGAAAAAATTCTTCTGCCAGGTTTTGATACTCTTTCAAATGTACTAATAACTGGATTACCTGAATGATATTTTAAGTCTAAAGAAAGAATAGATTTATTGTTTTCTGAAACAATTTTAAAATCTTTTATAAAACCCTCATTTTTGAGAATATCAGCAATCTTCACTTTAAAATTTGATGATGGTAATCCTACTTTTTTATGACTTCTATCTTGAGCATTCTTAATTCTAGCAATCATATCTCCAATCGGGTCACTTAAACTCATATAATCCTTTCTACCAACTTGATTTAACTAAACCTGGTATCTTTCCTTGCAATCCAAGTTGTCTTAATGCAATTCTAGATATCTTTAATTTTCTATATACGCCATGGGGTCTTCCAGTAATTTGACATCTGTTCATTACCCTTACTTTAGCAGAATTTCTTGGCATCTTAGATAATTTTTGTTGTGCTTTGAATCTTTCCTCTAATGAGAGTTTTTTATTCATAACAACTTTTTTAAGTTTTTCTCTTTTCTTATAAAATTTATTAGAAAGTTTAATTCTTTTATTATTTTTATTAATTGAACTCAATTTGGCCATTTTAATTTTCTCCTTTTTTAATAAATGGAAAATTTAATTTTTCTAATAAAGCAAAACTATGCTCTTTACTTTTAGAAGATATAACAATTACAATATCCATACCTCTTACTTTATCTGCTCTATCAAAACTTACTTCAGGAAAAATAATATGTTCTTTAACGCCAAAAGTATAATTACCAAATTTATCAAATCCATTAGAAGATAATCCTCTAAAATCTTTAATTCTTGGTAATGCTATATTTACTAATCTATCTATAAATTCATACATTTTGTTTTTTCTTAAAGTGACTTTTAAGCCTGAATTTGAACCTTTACGAGTCTTAAAATTAGCAACCGATTTTTTAAATTTTGTTATTACTGGTTGTTGGCCTGTAATTTTTGCTAAATCTTCAACACATGATTTTAGAATTTTTGAATCATTACCATCTAATCCTAGACCCATATTTAATACAACTTTTTCAATTTTTGGCCCCATATACAAATTTTTAAAACCAAATTGAGTTTTCAATGCTGGCTGTATTTCTTTATAAAAAAGTTCTTTTAATCTTGGATTCATTATTTTTTAGCCTCTGTTTTTTTATTTTTAATTTTTTCATCAATTAATTTTAAGTTGGATAAATGAATAAAACTTTCTTTAGAAATTATTCCTCCCTTTTTTTCTTTTGTTGTTTTTATATGTTTTTTAACCATATTTATGTCTTTAATTTTTGCTCTATTATTTGATCTATCTATTTCAATAACTTCACCTTCTTTTTTTTTATCTTTACCAGCTAAAATCCGAACTTTTAAACCTTTTTTAATCATTATAAAACCTCAGGTGCCAATGAAATAATTTTCATTTGACCTCTATTTCTTAATTCTCTTGTTACTGGACCAAAAATTCTCGTACCTACTGGTTCACCTTTATCGTCAACTAAAACTGCAGCATTATTATCAAATCTCACTTTTGATCCATCATCTCTATGGATTCCTTTTTTAACTCTTACAACAACAGCCTTATGAACTGAGCCTTTTTTAACTTTACCTTTTGGAATAGCTTCTTTAACCGCTATAACTATTGTATCACCAATACTTGCATATCTTCTTTTTGAACCACCTAATACTTTTATACATTCAATTTTTTTTGCACCAGTATTGTCTGCAACTAATAGTTCTGTTTGTACTTGTATCATTATTTAGGAGTCTCCATTACTTCAAATCTTTTATTTTTTGAAAAAGGCTTACTTTCAATTATTGAAACCTTATCACCAGTTTTAAATTTATTATTTTCATCGTGAGCATTATATTTTTTTCTTACCTTAACAACTTTTTTAAGTAATGGATGTGAGTATTTTCTCTCAACTACTACTGTAATAGTTTTATTTGGTTTATCACTTACAACAACTCCAGTTAAAATTTTTTTAGGCATTAATTTTTCCTTTTAATATAGTTTTTAATCTTGCTATTGATTTTTTTGTTTCATTTATTTTAGCAGGATTAGAAATTTGAGAATTCATTTTCTGAAATCTAAAATTAAATAAATCTTTTTTAAACTTATCAATATTTTTTAAAATTTCATCTTTTGATAGTTTTTTAATTTCTTTTTTTTTCATTTTAAGCAAATCTCTTGATTGTTTTAGTTTTAATAGGTAATTTTGCTGAAGCTTTATATAAAGCCTCTTTAGCCACTTGTTCAGAAACTCCATCAACTTCAAATAATATTCTTCCAGGTTTTACTCTACAAGCATAATACTCGGGTGATCCTTTTCCTTTACCCATACGAACTTCGATAGGTTTTTTTGAAACAGGTATATTGGGAAAAATTCTTGTCCAAACTCTTCCTTGTCTTTTCATGTGTCTAGTTAATGCTACTCTTGCTGCTTCTATTTGTTTTCCAGTAACTCTTTCAGGAGATAATGCTTTTAGTGCATATGCACCATAATTAATAAAATTAGCTCTTGAGGCAGTTCCATGTATTCTACCTTTATGAGCTTTTCTCCATTTTGTTCTTACTGGCTGTAACATTTTATTCCTTAACCTCTTTAGGTGTTATCTTGTTAGTTTCTTGGTTAAATTCTTTTGCAAAAACTTCACCTTTATAAATCCAAACCTTAATTCCTATAATTCCATAAGTTGTTAAAGCTTCAGCTTCTGAATAATCTATATCTGCTCTTAAAGTGTGAGATGGGATACTTCCGTCTCTTAACCATTCTGTTCTAGCTATTTCATTTCCACCCAATCTACCACTAATCGAAACTTTAATACCTTTTGCCCCTAATCTTAAACATGACTGCATGGCTCTTTTCATGGCTCTTCTATATGATATTCTTTTTACTAATTGTTGAGCAATATTTTCGGCAACTAAATAAGAGTTAGTCTCAGGTTTTTTTACTTCTTTAATATTTAAAGTAACTTCATTTGTAGTAAATTTAGATAGATTATTTTTAATCTTATCAATATCACTTCCTTTTTTTCCAATAACAAATCCTGGTCTAGACGTGTAAATAGTAACATAACATTTATTAGCAGTTCTTTCGATCATTACTTTAGAAACACCTGAATTAATAACGTTTTTCTTTATATATTCACGTATTTTAAAATCCTCTATTAAGAAATTTCCAAAATCTTTCTTTTTGGCATACCAAACAGAGTCCCATCCTCTATTAACGCCTAATCTAAAACCAACAGGATTAACTTTTTGTCCCATGACTCTCCATTTTTTTTGTTTCTGACAAAATTATTGTTACACTTGAATAAGGTTTTAATATTGGTGCTGCTCTACCTTTTGCTCTAGGTCTAAATCTTTTCATTATTATTTTTTTTCCACAATATGCCTCTTTAACAATTAGTTTATCAATATCATATTGGAAATTATTTTCAGCATTTGCTACAGCTGAACTAATAGTTTTTTTTATATCCTTAGTAATTCTTTTTTCTGAAAATTGTAAATCTCTGATTGCAACATCAACTTTTTTTCCAACTATACTCTTAAGAATTGGATTTAGTTTTCTAACACTTGATCTAATATTATTATTTATAGATCTAACAAGTTTTTCTTTATTTTTTTCAATTTTCTTTTTTTTACTCATAATTATTTCTTTTCTACTGTTTCAGCTGGTTTAGCTTTTTTATCTGCTGGAGTATGACCAAAAAAAGTTCTTGTTGGTGCAAACTCTCCCAACTTATGTCCAACCATATCTTCTGAAATTGTTATTGGTATAAATTTTTTTCCATTATAAATTAAAAAACTTACTCCTACAAAATCTGGAATAATTGTAGATTTTCTCGACCAAGTTTTAATTGGTATCTTTTTTGGATCAGTTTTATACTTGTCTACTTTTTTCATCAAACTTTCCTCAACAAAAGGTCCTTTCCAAACAGCTCTAGCCATTATTTTGTATCCTTCCTTTTGTTTCTTCTTTTAATAATAAATTTATCTGTTCTTTTATTATCCCTAGTTTTTAGTCCTTTTGCTGACTGTCCTTTTGGTGAAACTGGATGTCTGCCTCCAGCTGTTTTACCTTCACCACCTCCATGAGGATGGTCAACTGGATTTTTAACAACTCCTCTGGTATGGGGTCTTCTTCCAAGCCATCTTGATCTCCCTGCCTTACCAATTTTAATATTTTTTTGATCAGGATTGCTTAAAACTCCTATTGTAGCTAAAGATCTTGAGTCAATTTTTCTTACTTCTCCTGAAGCTAATTTGATTAAACTATAATTACCATCTAAACCGTTAATTGTAACTGATGATCCCGCAGATCTAGCTATCTTTCCTCCTGCACCAGGTTGAATTTCAACATTATGAATATCAATACCAACTGGAATATCTTGTAATGGCATACAATTACCAACTTTGATTTCTTTTTTTGATCCATTTTCTATTTTGTCACCAATTTTAATTTTTTGAGGAGCTAAATAATAAGCAAACGAATTATCTTCGAATTTAACGAGCATAATATAACATGATCTGTTAGGGTCATATTCAATTCTTTCAACTATTGCAGGGGCATCAAACTTTTTTCTATAAAAATCTACATGTCTATACATTTTTTTATGACCACCCGCTCTATTAATAGAGGTGATGTGTCCATTGTTATTTCTACCCTTCATGGCATTTTTGGGTGAAACTAAAGATTTAAAAGGTTTACCTTTCCATAATCCAGTTCTATCAACAAGAATAGTGCCACGCGTTGATTTGGTATAAGGTTTAAAAGTTTTAAGTGCCATGTTAAATTCCTGTTGTGAGATCAATACTTTGACCTTTTTTTAATGTTATTATAGCTTTCTTAAATCCGGAAACTTTAACTTTTCTTCCTCTTGTATGTTTTATTCTATTTTGTTTATTAATAATGTTAATTTTAGTTACATTTACTTTAAAAATTTTTTCAATACTATTCTTTAAATTTTTCTTATTAGCAGTAGAAGGAACTTTAAAAACTATTTTATTTTGTTCTGATAAATTAGTTGATTTCTCTGTAACCATTGGAGATAAAATTCTATCGTATAAATGTATCTTATCCATTATGAATATCTCTTTTCTAACTCTTTTACTGAGCTTTCGGTAAAAACTACTTTTTTAAATTTCACGATATCAAATGCACTAAAATGATTAATGTCAGTAACTTTAATATTTGGAATATTTCTTATAGATTTTTCAATTTTTTCTTTAGAAGTTTTATCTAGAATTAATAAAGAGTTTATAACTTCAAATTTTTTTAATATTAAGTTCATTTCTTTAGTTTTTTTAATTTCTTTAACAAAATCACTAAAAACTAATAAATTTTTATTTTTTATCTTTTCACTTATAAGTGAGGCTATACTGTTTTTCTTTTCACTTTTATTTAATTTCCTTTTTTTATATGATAATTCACCTTTAGGACCATGAGCTATACCACCACCAACAAAGATTGGTGCTTTTTTACTAGCATGTCTAGCATTACCCGTTCCTTTTTGAGCGTAAATTTTAGATGTAGGTCCAGAAACTTCATTCTGTTGTTTAGTTTTAGCATGTCTACCTTTATAATTTGCATTAGTCTTATACAAAACATTGCTAACAAGTTTATTATTTATTTTTGCAGAAAAAATTTGATCAAGTACTTCTATTGAACCTTTTTTACCGTCTAAATTTAACTTTTCAATTTTCATTTTTTCTTCTTTTTATCAGGTGTTTTCTTAGCTTCTTCAGCAGCTTTGATTTTTTCACCCATTGTTAATTTAGTTATATTTTTTACAGATCCTTTAACAAGAATTTCAGAATTTTTTGATCCAGGTATCGAACCTTTTAAGTAAAGTAATTCGTTTTCTATATCAGTTTTAATGATTTCAATATTTTGCATTGTTCTCAATTTATTACCCATGTGACCTGCCATTTTTTTTCCCTTAAATACTTTACCTGGATCTTGTCTCTGACCAGTCGAACCATGTGATCTATGAGAAACTGAAACACCATGTGTTGCTCTCAAGCCACCAAAATTATGTCTTTTCATTGCGCCAGCAAAGCCTTTTCCTATTGTTTTTGACTTAGTGTCTACAAATTTAATATCTTTGAAAATTTCTAGTCCGAATTCATTTCCTTCTTTATAGTTTTCAGTATTTGAAACTCTGTATTCTTTAAGCTTTTTTTTAGCTTCAGTATTTTTTTTAGTAAAATAGCCTTTCATAGCTTTTGTAAGCTTGGAACTTTTAATTTTTCCATATCCAAGTTGAATAGCTTTGTAGCCTCTTTTTTCTGTTTCTATAACATGTATAACTCTTGCTTTTTCCATTTTTAAAACAGTAACAGGTACTAATTGACCAGATTTATAAAATTCTCTTGTCATTCCTATTTTTTTTCCAATTAATGCAATTTCACTCATAATTAAATTTTAATCTCCACATCTACTCCTGAAGCTAGGTCTAATTTCATTAATGCTTCGACTGTTTGAGGGGTAGGTTCTATAATATCTATTAATCTTTTATGAGTTCTTGACTCAAATTGTTCTCTACTTTTTTTATCTATATGAGGAGATCTTAAAACAGTATATCTTTCAATTCTTGTTGGTAATGGTATCGGGCCTTTTACAGTTGCACCAGTTCTTTTAACTGTATTAACTATTTCTTCTGTTGAAGCATCGAGAATTTTATTATCATACGCCCTAAGTTTTATTCTTATATTTTGTTTTTCCATTTTATCCTGCAATTTTTTTAGTTACTTCGTCTTGAACGTTTTGAGGGACTTTAGAATAGTGATCAAAAAACATTGAATATTGAGCTCTACCTTGTGACATCGATCTTAAATTGTTTATATATCCAAACATATTGGCTAACGGAACCATTGCAGTAATTACTGTTGCATTTCCTCTTTGTTCTTGAGTGCTTATTTGCCCTCTTCTACTATTAAGATCTCCAATAACATCTCCCATATAATCTTCTGGAGTCACTACCTCGACCCTCATAACTGGTTCCAGTAATTTTAATGTACCTTTAGTACAAGCTTCTTTGAAGCAAGCTCTACTAGCAAGTTCAAAAGCTAAAACACTTGAGTCTACATCATGATGTAAACCATCCAATATAGTCACTTTATAATCTATCATTGGAAAACCTGCTAATATTCCTCCATCTGAAACTGTTTCAATTCCTTTTTCAACGCCTGGAATAAATTCTTTTGGAATAGCTCCACCTTTAATTTTACTTTCAACTAATCTACCTGCACCAGGTTCTTGAGGTTCAACTAAAAGCTTAACTTTGGCGAATTGACCTGCTCCACCACTTTGTTTCTTGTGAGTATATTCAACTTCTGATGCATTTTCTAATGTCTCTCTATAAGCAACTTGAGGAGCTCCTACATTTGCTTCGACTTTAAATTCTCTTTTCATTCGATCAACAATTATATCAAGATGTAGTTCACCCATACCTTTAATAATGGTCTGACCCGACTCTTCATCTGAGGTAACTCTAAAGGAAGGATCTTCTTTAGCTAATCTACCTAAAGCCTCACCCATCTTTTCTTGGTCTGCCTTTGTTTTAGGTTCAACAGCAATTTCAATTACTGGGTCTGGGAATTCCATTGGTTCTAGTAATACTGGTTTTTCTTCATCACATAATGTGTGACCTGTAATCGTATATTTTAAACCAGCCAGAGCAACAATATCACCTGCATTAGCTTCTTTAATATCTTCTCTTGAATTAGCATGCATTAATAGCATTCTTCCAACTCTTTCCTCTTTTTCTTTTGACGAATTGTAAATACCAGTACCAGTTTTGATTGTACCTGAGTAAACTCTTATAAAAGTAAGAGAACCAACAAATGGGTCATTAGCTACTTTAAAAGCAAGAGCAGAGAAACCAGCTCCATCTTCAAATTTCATTTCAACTTCCTCTTCAGATCCCGGTTTGTTTCCTTTTATAGAGCCAATATCAATTGGACTTGGTAAATAATTTATAACAGCATCGAGTAAAGGTTGAACACCTTTGTTTTTAAATGCAGAACCAGTTAAAACTGGAACAAAACTAAAATTCAAAGTTCCTTTTCTAATACACTTGATTAAATCTTCCTCTTTTATTTCATCTCCGTTTAAATATGACTCCATCAATTTTTCATCTTGTTCAACAGCTAATTCAACTAATTCTGTCCTATATTTTTGAGATATTTCTTTTAAATCTTCTGGAATTTCTTTGTATTCCCACTCTGCCCCTAATGCTTCGTTTTTCCAAACTTGTGCTTTCATTTTTACTAAATCAACCACACCAGTTAAAGAAGCTTCAATACCAATTGGAACCTGAACTACTAATGGTTTAGCACCTAATCTATCTTTAATCATATCAACACATCGAAAAAAATCAGCACCAGTTCTATCTAATTTATTTACAAAACAAATTCTTGGAACTTTATATTTATCTGCTTGTCTCCATACAGTTTCTGATTGAGGTTCAACACCTGCTACCCCATCAAATACAGCGACTGCACCATCTAAAACTTTTAAAGATCTTTCTACTTCAATAGTAAAATCAACATGTCCGGGAGTATCAATAATATTAATTCTATGATCTTGCCAGAAACAAGTGGTGGCAGCAGAGGTAATTGTAATACCTCTTTCTTGTTCTTGCTCCATCCAATCCATTGTTGCAGCACCATCGTGCACTTCACCAATTTTATGACTTTTGCCAGTATAATATAAAACTCTTTCCGTGGTAGTCGTTTTGCCAGCATCAATGTGAGCCATGATCCCAATATTTCTGTATTTGTCTAAAGTATGAGTTCTAGGCATAATTTATTACCATCTAAAATGTGCGAAAGCTTTATTAGACTCAGCCATCTTATGCACATCCTCTCTTTTCTTTACTGCAGCACCTTTCTTTTCATAAGCATCATAAAGTTCATTAAAAATTTTGTCTGACATATGTTTGTCTTTTCTTTTTCTTGCAGAATCAACTAACCATCTTATTGCTAATGCTTGAGCTCTTTTGCTTTTGACCTCTACTGGAACTTGATATGTAGCTCCACCCACTCTTCTTGATCTTACCTCAACAGTAGGTTTGATGTTATTAATTGCTTCATTAAATATATTAATTGGTTCATCTTTAGACTTAGTTTTAATTTTATCAATTGCATCATAAACAATTTTTGCAGCAACACCTCTTTTACCATCGTACATTATATTATTTATTAACTTTGGAATTATTGTTGAATTAAATTTCGGATCAGGAACTACATTTTTCTTAGGTTGTGTTTTTTTTCTAGACATTATTTACCTTTTTTAGTTCCGTACAATGATCTTCTTTTTTTTCTATTGGCAACACCTTGAGTATCTAAATTACCTCTCAGAATATGATATCGAACACCTGGTAAATCTTTTACTCTCCCACCTCTTATTAAAACTACCGAGTGTTCTTGAAGATTGTGTCCTTCACCAGGTATATAAGCAGTAACTTCAAAACCATTTGAAAGCCTTACTCTAGCAACTTTTCTTAAAGCAGAATTTGGTTTTTTTGGAGTGGTTGTATAAACTTTTACACAAACGCCTCTTTTTAATGGCTGTTTTTGAAGAGCAGGAACTTTGTTCCTGTTAATTTGTTTAATTCTTTTTTTCTTTATCAACTGGTTTATTGTCGGCATAAATTTATATATTTTTATTGATTTTTGAGTGAAATAACTGACAGGTTATTCGTGGCAGCGTTTAGTACATTAACCAGTACTACATTCCAACCAAAAATATCGCCAAATTACTTATTAAAATGATTTTGTCAAACTAAAACTGTGTATTATTGGACTATTTTTATTGATTTGCAGGGGTTTCTGAGGGTTCAATTTTTTCTTGTTCAGATAAAAACTTATTATCATCCTCTAGAGCTTTTTTATTCCATTTATTCTTTATATTTCCTGTTCCAGCAGGCACTAATCTTCCTACGATTACATTCTCTTTCAAACCATTTAACGGGTCAATTTTTCCTTTAATAGCAGCATCTGTTAAAACTCTCGTGGTTTCTTGAAAAGATGCAGCAGATATAAATGACTCTGTTTGTAAAGAGGCTTTAGTTATTCCCATTAAAACTCTTTCTCCAATCGCTTCTTTTTTACCTTCAGATTTAAGTTTTTCATTAGTGTTATCAAATTTTATTCTATCGATTATTTCACCAGGTAAATAAGAAGAGTCTCCTGAACTTTTTATTTCAACTTTCTTGAGCATTTGTCTTAAAATTGTTTCAATATGTTTATCGTTTATTATGACCCCTTGTAATCTATAGACTTCCTGAACTTGATTAACAAAATATTCAGTTAGATCTTTAATTCCCATAATTCTTAAGATGTCGTGAGGTAATGGTTGACCATCTAATAGATATTCTCCTTTTTTAATTTTTTCACCTTGATTAAAGTTGATGTGTTTACCTTTAGGTATTAAATAATTTGAAGGTTCAGCTCCATCTTCTGGAACAATTGAAACTCTTTGTTTTCCTCTTACTTCTTTACCAAAAACAACTTGTCCATCATTTTCTGCAATTATAGCGCTGTCTTTAGCTTTTCTTGCTTCAAATAATTCTGCTACTCTTGGTAGACCTCCTGTAATATCTTTTGTTTTTGTTGTTTCTTTTGGCAACCTAGCAATTACATCACCTGCCGAAACTTTTTGACCATCTTTAATTGAAAGTATTGAGTCAGGTACTAAATAGTATCTAGCTTCATTATCATCTGCTTTTTTAATTACATTCCCTTTTTCATCTCTTAAAGTTATTCTTGGTTTTAAATCAGTGCTTTTTGATTGAGATCTCCAATCAATAACTGATTTAGAAGAAATACCAGTAGCGTCATCTGTTGTTTCTTGAATTGATAAACCATCAATTAAATCAACAAAGCCAGCTATACCACTTTTCTCAGCAATTACCGGTGTAGTATACGGGTCCCATTCACAAATTTTTGTATTAGCTTTAACTTTATCTCCGTTTTTAAAAAATACTTTTGATCCATAAGCTACTTTGTAAACTGCTATTTGTACTCCATTATCATCTTCGATTGAAAGCTGAGTATTTCTACCCATAACAATTAAATTTTTCTTTGAATCTTCTAAAATATTAGAATTTAATATTTTTAAAGTACCTTCACTTTTGCTAACTATTTGAGAGTCTTGTTTTACAGAAGCCGTACCACCAACGTGGAACGTTCTCATTGTTAATTGGGTACCTGGCTCTCCAATAGATTGAGCTGAAATCATTCCAATTGCTTCTCCAACGTGAACCATTTTTCCTCTTGATAAATCCCTTCCGTAAGAAGTTGCACAAACACCTTCTTTACTTCCACAAGTCATAACAGAGTAAACTTTAATTGATTTTACTCCCGCTGCATCTATTTTGTCACAACCAGCTTCATCAATCATTGTTGCTTTTTTAATAACAATGTCACCTGTAAGTGGATTTTTTACATCATCAAATGTAATTCTTCCTAAGGCTCTCTCTGATAAACTTACTACAACATTACCACCTTCTAAAATTTCAGAAAGTTCAATAAATCCTGGATTTTTACAGTCACAGTCTTTTTTTGTTACAGTTAAGTCTTGAGCAACATCACAAAGTCTTCTTGTTAAATATCCAGAACTTGCCGTCTTAAGTGCAGTGTCAGCCAACCCTTTTCTTGCTCCATGGGTAGAATTAAAATATTCAAGAGCTGTTAATCCTTCTTTAAAATTTGAAGTAATTGGACTTTCAATAATTTCCCCTGATGGTTTGGCAATTAGTCCTCTCATACCAGCTAATTGCTTCATCTGAGCTGCTGAACCTCTTGCCCCACTATCTGCCATCATGAATACAGAATTAATTTTTAATCCTTCAGAAGTTTT
The DNA here is from genome assembly GCA_902602105.1 of uncultured Pelagibacteraceae bacterium. Next base: position 716 of record CACKPP010000004.1, on the reverse strand, counting down.
TTCTGTCGCTGAAATACCCTTCATCATCTCTCCAGCTACCTTATCAGTACATTTAGACCATGCATCAACCACTTTATTGTATTTTTCACCTCTTGTAATTAGACCTTCAGCGTATTGGGTTTCATAGTCAGCGATTAATTTTTTAGTATCATCAATTAATTGAGTTTTGTTTGAAGGTATTACTAAATCATCTTTTCCAAAAGAAATTAACGCAGTTTGGGATGCACTAGAATTAATAGTTCGAGAACATCCAGTACTATTAAACAGAGCTCCAACTCTTCATAGGCTTGGTGTTCAAGCTTTCGAACCAAAATTAATCGAGGGAGATGCAATTGAATTACATCCATTAACTTGTGCTGCATTTAATGCTGATTTTGATGGAGATCAAATGGCAGTTCATGTCCCTTTAAGTTTAGAAGCTCAATTAGAGGCAAGAATTTTGATGCTTTCAACAAATAACATTTTATCTCCATCAAATGGAAAACCAATCATTGTACCAAGTCAAGATATGATTTTAGGTATTTATTATTTATCTCAAGAACCATTAACAGATAAATCTGCAGGTTATTTTACTGATGCAGATCAAATTGAATTTGCTTTATCATCTGGACAAATAAAAGTTCATAGTACGATAATTTCAAGATTTGAAACTGTAGATGATAAAGGAAATAAAAAATTTGAGAAATATACATCTACAGCTGGAAGATTTTTATTAG
>CACKPP010000003.1:2500-33856 GCA_902602105.1 uncultured Pelagibacteraceae bacterium | reverse complement strand
ATTTGTACTTTTGATAATTGATTATTTAGAAGTTGTTCAAACTCTTTTGCTTGGGGATTATTTAATTCTTTGTATATTTCCATGTATATTTAGTGCTTAAAAACTTAAAAAGCATGATTTTCTACTTAAATTTCTCATGCATATCAACAATTATTCTATAAATATTTTTAAAAAACCAAGGTAATTTTAATTTATTTTGCAAAATTACCCCTATTTTAATGCTCTAGATCTTTTAGTTTTCTTAAAAAGGATGGGAATGAAGTATTAATAGAATTTGCGTCATGAATTGTCCAATTTCCACCAAAAGTTAAGGCTGCTATAGTACTCATCATAAAAATTCTATGATCTTTGAGATATTTTTTAATAATTATTTTGTGACTTAATGAGATATTGGGATTTCCAAATATTTTAATTGAGTTTTTAGTAACTTGGTTCTTAACGCCCATTAAACTCAAAATCTTTGAACCTATCTTTAATCTTGGACTTTCTTTTTGATTGAGTTCTGATAGGCCTTTAAAAATTGAAGTTCCTTTTGATTTAGCCGCTACTAGAAAAATTACTAAGAATTCGTCTATAGCACTGCTATTGAATTTTGTTGGACAATTTATACCTTTTAAATTGTTGGAGCTTCTAACAAGTATGTCAGCTATTTTTTCTCCCTTGTATTTTTTTTCATTTATAATTTTAATTTTAGCTCCCATTTTTTTTAAAATTTTTATGATACCTATTCTAGAGGGATTTACATTTATATTTTTCAACAGAACTTTTGATTTTTTTGATAATATTGTAAGAACTATAAAAAATGCACACGAACTAATATCTCCAGGCAATTTATAATTTAATGGATTAATTTCATTAACACCTTTAACATTAATAAAATCAAATTTTTTTGTTTTTTTAATTTTAATTGGAAGTTTTAAATGTCTAAGCATTAATTCAGTATGATCTCTTGATTTTTTTGCTTTTATTTTTGTTTCTCCTTTTGCTTTTAATGCAGCTAATATTACAGACGTTTTACATTGAGCTGAACCTTTTGACTCAAAATAATTAATCGGCTTTGGTTTTTTAGTACCTCTTATATTTAAGGGCAATTTATTTTTATTTGAAACAAAATTTGCACCAAATTTTTTTAATGGCATGATAACTCTTAAAAAGTCTCTTTTAGATAAACTTTTATCACCAATTAATTTTATGTTATTCTGATAATTGATTAATAATCCTAAAATTAATCTTCCTAAAGTTCCCGAATTTCCAGCATTTAAAATTAATTTTTTATTGAGATTAAAATTAAGACCTGTTCCAACAATTTCACATTTTTTTTTCTTAAAATTGACTTTTGATCCAAGTTTTTTTATACAACTAATCGCACTGATCACATCTTCAGATTTAAGCAAATTATAAGCTATAGACTTTTTTTTTGATAATGATGAAAGAAGAACCCATCTAATTGATAAACTCTTATCAGCAGATACAAAAATTTTTTTATTAAAGGGATTGATTTTTTGATTAATTCTAAAAATATTTTTCATATCTATTATTAAATTGATGGTCTTTAAAAAAAGTTACCAAAATATTCAGATTTAGCTTTTTGATCATTAACAAGTTTATTAGGTGATCCCTCAGCAATAATTTTGCAATTAGATAAAATTAATGCTCTATCAACTATTGAAAGGAGTTCCCTGGCCTGATGTTCACAGATTATTATACACATATTTGGTTTTTCATGTTGTAAGTTTACTAAAATTTCTTTGAGCATGTGTATAGTTAAAACATCTAAAGCCGCAAAAATTTCATCACAAAGTAAAATTTTTGGATCCCCTAATAACGCCATACAGATCACCAACTTCCGTTTTTGACCACCTGATAGAAATTTTGCTTTTATTTCTTGTACATTGTCTAAAGCAAATTTTGATATTAAATTGTGTATTTTTGAATGCCTTTCTCTTTCATCTTTAATGACAATTTCACCTACTGCTTTAAGATTATCTATCAAACTAAGGTCATGAAAATATCCTCCATACTGAGGAACATATCCAATCTGAAATTTTCTAGCTCTATGAAAAATTGGAAAATCAGTAGTATCAGTGTTTTCAATAATTATTTTGCCAAAATTGGGTTTTATTAAACCAATGATTATATTGAATATTGTGCTTTTACCTGCACCATTAGGACCTAGTAATCCTACAATTTCACCAGGATTTAGATCAAAGCTAATGTTGTCTAATATCTGTCTTTTATCGTAGGATAAAGATATTTTTTCAATTTTAGCTAGTGGTGTCTTTCTTTTAAATTTTTTAATTCTAAATTTCTTAATTAGAGCCATTTTTTTTTAAATTTATTTTAACTTTTTCTTTATCTTTATACATTGAAATTTCAGATGTTCTAGTAACTAGATCGATTACTATTTGATCAGAAAACATTTTAGTTAAAAAACTAGTATATATCACATTATTATAAATTTTTGCATAATTTTCTGAAAATTTGATATCAAAATCATCACAAGTTAAATTATGCTCTTCATAAACCAATTTAACATTATTTTTGAATTCTGTATCATAATTATCATTATTATAAACTGCCTTCTCAGCAAAAATAAGCACTTCTTTGCCATCATCAAATTTTATTTTTGCACTTACTTTATTTAAATAAATTAAATTTTGATTTTCAACATCCGATATACCATTGTCAGCCTCTATTAAATAAGTATTTCCATCTATATCTTTAGATAAGTATCTTATATCTTTTATTATATCAGTATTTAAAGGCTTGGAGACTGTTTCTTTAGGTAATTCTTTATCATTTTTTTTTAAATATATATTAAAAAAACTAATTGAAATTATAATAATTAAAAAAAACAAAACAAATTGGACTAATGTTTTTTTTTTCATTTTAACTTATATCTGAAGCAAGGATGTTATGAATATGTAGAATTCCTATTGTTTTTTTTCTTTTGCCTTTTTTATAAATACATAAACAAGTAATTTTTTTTTCATTCATAATATTTAATGCTTTAACAGCAAGTGTATCTTTCTCAATACTAATTGGACTCTTGGTCATGAAAGATTTAATTTTATTATTTCTAATATCAAAATTTTTCTGTATTACTCTTTTAATATCTCCATCAGTAAAAATTCCCGTAGTATCTTTTTTAGCATTTCTAGCAATCAAAACTCCAAGTTTTTTTGAATTAATTATTTTTATTCCATTTTTAATTGTTTCATTTTCATTTACAAAAGGTATCTTTTCTTTCGTTAACATTAAGTCTTCAGCAGTTTTTAATTTATTACCTAAACTTCCTGAAGGATGAAATTTTTTAAAATCTAATTTACCAAATTTTTTGTAACTCATAACACTAATAGCCAAAGCATCACCTATTGATAGTTGTGCAGTAGTGCTTGCTGTAGGAACAATCCCTAAGCCAGCCTCTTGAACTTCTGGGATGAGAATCTTTATATCTGAAGATTTATAAAGAACTGAATTTTTTTTTGATACAATACTAATTATTTTTATTTTGTACCGATTAGCATATCTAATAATATTTCTTAATTCTAATGAATTTCCTGAATTACTAATTAATATCAAAATATCTTTTTTTGTAATACTTCCTAAATCTCCATGGGAACAGTCGTTAGCCGAAATTGCAAATGAAGGTGTGCCTACAGACGAAAATGTAGATGCAACTTTTGCTGCTATCAATCCACTTTTTCCTACACCACATAAAATTACTTTTGATTGACAATTAGCAATAGTTTTTACTGCCTCATTAAATGATGAGGTTATTGAATTTTTTAATTTACGCAATCCCTGTATCTCTAACTCGATAACATTTTTTGCAAAACTATTAAAATTATTTTTCATTTTTTAGTGAGACCAAATATCATCTTTAAAAAAAGCAAGGTCAAGTCGTACTCGAGTTTTTAAAAATTTTAGACAGTCGTTGTATAAATCAATCCTCTTTTCTCTTATTAGTATTTTATTAAGTTCTTCATGAATTTTATGTAAATAAATAACATCATTTGCACAATATTTTAATTGGGCTTCATTTAAATCTCCACCAAAATCCGAACTTTGAAATTGCTTACTTATATCAATGTTTACAAATTCTTTTATTAATGTTTTCAATGAATGGTTATCTGAATAAGACCTAGCAAGCTTAGAGGCAATTTTAGTATCTAAAATGTTATTTGTATCAACTTTTAAATAATGTTTTATATGAGCTATATCAGCTCTGGCAAAATGAAAAATTTTTGTAACTTTTTCATCAGATAAAATCTTAGTTAAATTAGGAGCTTTATATGAAGATCTATCTAACTGAATGATATGGGCATCATTCTTTCCTGTTGAAAGCTGAATTAAACAAAGTGGATCTCTTTTAACATTTAAACCCATAAATTCACCATCCACAGCTAATACATTGCCTAATTTTAAATCATCTGGTAAATCTTTTTTATGAAGTTTAATATCAATACTCATTTGTCAATTATATATATATGAAAGAAAAAAATTGTCTAATTTTTGGCGGTAGTGGTCAGATTGGAAGAAACCTGGTCCGAAAATTAACCAAAAATGGTTATAAAGTCACTGTTGTTACTAGAAATATTCATCAGAAAAGCTACGTTATCAAAACCCAAGCAAATCAGGGTTGGATAGATATCGTTGAAGCAAATATTTTTGATGAACAAAAAATAAGAAAACTTTTTCAAAAAACACACATATGTATAAATTTAATTGGAATCTTGTATGAAGGTAAGTCTGGAAATACTTTTGAAAATATACATTCAATATTTCCTTCAATCCTATCTAAATTATCTAAAGAATATAAGTTAAAACATTTTATTCATATTTCAGCTCTTGGAATTAATGATGCAAAAGACTCAAAATATGCAAAAAGTAAATTAGAAGGTGAAAAAAACATTTTAAATAATTTCCCAGTTGCAACTATTTTAAGGCCATCAGTAGTTTTTTCTATTGATGATAAATTTACAACAAGTTTTTTGACTCTATTGAACAGATTACCTGTATTTCCACTTTACTATCAAGGTAAAACAAAGTTTATGCCTATTCACTGTTCGGATCTGACAGATATAATTTATTATGTTATTTCAAATAATGTTAATTCTAAAATAATAGAATGTGTAGGTCCTGAAACAATTTCTTTTAAAGAAATTATAGAGAAATTACTAAATTTAATCGAAAAAAAAAGAGTCCTTGTTTCTCTTCCATTTTTTTTTGCAAGCTTGTCTGCTAAGTTCTTTCAATTATTTCCTAAACCTTTGTTGACAGAAGATCAATTAAAACTTTTAAAATACGATAATATTAATTCGGGTAAATATAAAACTAATTCTGAAATAGGAATTCCAAGTAAAAGATTTTTTGATGAAGAGGTAAAAAAATATTGTTATATGTGGAAATACGGAGGTCAGTTTTCTACAGAAAAGTACAATCTAGAAAAAAACTTAAAGGAGTAAATTTATTTTTTTAGGCTGTTTTAATTTTTTTTACAACAATTCCCGGAACTTCATCTTTAGTGTTTGGTTCTTCTTTTTTACCTTTAGGTTGATAAGCATAAAGAAGGTGTAATTTACAGTAAGAAAAGTCTTTTAAAGATGATCTACCACAAAAATAAAAAGATTTTTCATTAGGGTGACCAATTGGCCATTTACAGGAACTTTCATCTAATTCCTCTAACTGTTTTGGGTTCTCAGGCTCAAAATCTTTTTCAATAATTAGTGATTTAAATCTAGTTCTAGTGCCTCTTTTTAATTTAATATTTTTTTCTACAAAAGAATTTTCAAAAGCCCGATTTGATGTTGCAGCCCTAGTTTTAATTTTAGCAGAAAGATTTAATCTGTGAGCTTTTCCAATTACCGCATTTCTACTAATTCCTCCAATTATCTCAGCAATCTGGCTAGCTGTGTTTCCTTTACCCCATAATTCCTTAAGTTTTTCTACTTTTTCTTCAGTCCAGCTCATAAATATCTATATAGTGTGTTAATAGTTTTTAATAACACAATATACTGATATTATTTTTTAATAAACAAGTAATTATTGAGAGTTATCAACAAAAAAAAAGAAATTTTTTGTAAAAGTTTACAATCCTTACTTGTATTTAATATTTTAGTTTATAAAAGTTTTTCTAATAAAATAATATGAGTTATTTAGCAAAAAATTATAATAGAAAAAAAATTTCATTTAAAAGTGGAAAGGGGACTTATTTAACTTCCTCAAATGGGTCTAAATATTTAGATTTCGTACAAGGAATTGCTGTAAATAGTTTGGGCCATTCTCATCCTAAACTTATTAAATCATTAAATCATCAGGCAAAAAAACTTTGGCACATAAGCAATGCTTTTCAAATTAAAGAGGGAGAAGAATTAGCAAAAAAACTGGTTAAAAAAACTTTTGCAGATTATGTAATGTTTCAAAATTCAGGTACTGAAGCTACTGAAGCTGCAATTAAAGTTGCTAGAAGATATTTTTACTCAAAAGGTAAACCTCAAAAAAATCGGATACTTTGTGTTAAAAATTCTTTTCACGGAAGAACAATAGCTGCAATTTATGCAAGTGGCAGTAAAAAAATGACCGAGGGATTTGGTCCAAAAGTAAGTGGATTTGATCATTTTATTTTTGGGGATCATAAAAGTTTAAAAAAAGCGATTAATAATAAAACAGCAGCTATTATGATAGAGACAATAATGGGTGAGGGAGGTATCAAAGTGGTGCCTGATTGGTGTTTAAAAGAGCTAAAAAAAATTTGTAATAAAAAAAAAATCCTACTTATTTTAGATGAGGTACAATGTGGAATAGGCAGAACTGGGGATTTCTTTGCATTTGAAAAATCTAAAGTAAAACCAGATATAGTTCCCATCGCTAAAGGTATTGGTGGAGGTTTTCCATTAGGTGCAGTTTTGATGACAAAGAAAGTTGCTGCCGCTATGACTCCTGGATCTCATGGCTCAACTTTTGGGGGTAATCCACTAGCAATGAAAATTGGAAGTAAAGTTATGGATATAATTTCTAAAAAAAATTTTTTAAATAATGTTAAAAAAAATTCAAATTATCTTCACAAAAAATTAGATAAAATTAAACAAAAATTTCCTAAGGTAATAAAAGAAATTAGAGGAAAAGGGTTTTTGTTAGGAATACAACTTTACATTGATCAAAAAATTTTTATTGAAAAACTTATGAAAAACAAATTGCTTACAATCAGAGCTGCTGAAAATGTTGTAAGAATTTTACCACCATTAAATGTTAAAAAAAATGAAATAGATAAAGCCTTAAAAATAATCAATAAAGTTTGTAAAGAATACGAATAAATGAAACATTTTATTAACCTCAAGGATATTTCAGTAAAAGATTTAAGAAAAATTTTAGTTGATGCTAAAAAAAGAAAAAAGCAAAGAAAAAAATTAAATACTTTAGAGGTTGACAAAGGTGCTCCTTTAAAAGGTAAATTACTAATCCAAATGTTTGAAAAATCTAGTTTAAGAACTAGATTAAGTTTCTATTTAGCAATCAAACAACTTGGTGGAGGAACAATAACTTTAAGATCTAATGAACTTCATTTAGGACAAGGAGGAGAAACTATTGAAGATACAGCCAAAATTTTATCTACTTATGGTGATGGTTTTATGCTTAGAACTGATAGTGATAGAAAAATTGAGGAATTTAAAAAACATTTATCTATTCCAATTATTAATGGATTATCCCCAAGCTCACATGCTTCCCAAGTATTGAGTGATATTTTTACAGTTGAAGAAATTAAAAATAAACCAATTTCTAAATTAAATATCACTTGGATTGGAGACTCTAATAATGTCTTAAACAGTTTGATAGCCGCATCTGTAAAATTTAACTTTAAATTGACTATTGGATGCCCTAAAAATTATTCTCCAAAAAAATTTGTTTTAGATTGGGTTAAGAAAAATAATAAAAAAATTAATATTTTTTACAATGCTAAAAAAGCGGTATCTAATGCTGATGTTATATTTTCTGACAAAGTAATTTCTTTAAATGATAATGTAAATAAAAAAAAAAAATTATTACAATTTAAAACATTTAAAATTACCCAAAACTTAATTCGACTAGCAAATAGAGACTGTATATTTTTACATTGCTTACCTCGAGGATCAGAGGTTGAAGAAAAAGTTTTTTTTAGCAAACAATCAAAAGTTTGGCAACAGGCTCTTAATAGAGTTCACGTTCAAAAAAGTATTTTATTATATTGTTTTGGAAAATTAGGGTAATGGCAAAGGGCTGTCTGAATTTTGATTTAAATATTTAATAACTGAAGCCCTGTCTTTTTCTTTTCTTAGTCCTGCAAAAGCCATTTTTGTTCCTTTAATCCATGTAGCTGGTTTTATAAGATATCCGTTTAACTCCTCAAAATTCCAAACCTTTTCGTATCCAGCAAGTGCTTTAGAATATTTATAATCAGTCACGGCTCCAACTTGTCTACCAACTACATTATACAAAGCAGGACCAATTTTATTTTTACCACCTTTAGCTATAGAGTGACATGCAGCACATTTTTTAAAAATTTTTTCTCCACTAGCAGCATCACCCATTGCCATTAGTGCTGAGATGTCTAATATTTTTTCTTTAACTTCACTAGCTGAAGTAGTGGTGCTCGCTACTTGTTCTACATCAACGCTATATCCAGGAGTTTTGGGTTTTTCCACATGAAACACTAAGTCTGAAACCTTGCCAATCCCAATAACTAGAAGAGCAACCATCAAAACAGCAGCAACTATCTTATTAATTTCAAAAGAATCCATTTTATAAAAATATATTTTGAACGTATAACACTATAAATAAAAAATTGCTTATATTTAAATGTACAATTTTGCCTCTGTTTATAATCTAATTTTGACTTAAAAAAGAATGAAAACATTAATTATAATTCCATCCAGGTTATCGGCATCCAGGTTGCCTGGCAAACCTCTACTTAAAATTAACGGCTTATCTATTATTTCTCATGTTTTAAAAAAAGCTGAGGAAACAAATATAGGAGAGGTAATAGTTGCGGCAGAAGATCAAGAAATAATTGATGATGTAAAATTAAATGGTGGCCAAGCTATTTTAACTAGCGCCAATCATAAAACTGGTACAGATAGAATTTATGAGGCTTTAAAAAAACTTGATAAACCAAATATTGAATTAGTAATGAATCTTCAAGGAGATGAACCTATGATAGATATAGATGATATTAGAAATCTCTATAATCATATGATTAAAACAAAATCTTCTTTGGGTACTTTAGCTTCTAATATCTCAGACAAAAAATTTCATCAAAATCAAAATATAGTTAAGGTCATCACAAATGAAAGCTTAAATAATTCTACATTTCCAGAGGCTATAAATTTTGTTAGAGAGTCAAATAATTTTGAAAAAAATATCTACCATCATTTAGGTATTTATTGTTATCAAATTGAGGTATTGAAAAGTTTTGTTTCCTACAAACAATCTCAAAATGAAATAAAAACAAAACTTGAGCAATTAAGAGCATTGGACAATAATATAAAAATCAATGTTGCTCTTGCACAAGTTAGCCCAATAGGTGTTGATACTAAAGAGGATTTTGTAGCTATAAAAAAAATAATGGAATATAAATCATAATGGGTAAAATTTATTTTCAAGGAAGTTTCGGTGCGTATTCACACCTAGCAGCTCTATCAATTGAACCAAATGCTGAAATTATTCCTTGCAAAACTTTTGATGAGTGCTTTTTAAAAGCATCTAAGGATTCAAGTTCAAAAATAATAATTCCAGAGTCAAATAGGATTACTGGTAATATAGGAATTGAATATCTAATATTTCAATATAGATTGAATATTTACTCTGAATACTTCCAAAAAGTAGAACATAACTTATTAGGAGTACCTGGAGTAAAAATTGATGATATAAAACATGTTTATTCACATGGACAAGCATTATCTCAATGCTCTAAATTTATAAAATTTCATAAATTAATTGAACATGTTAGAGCAGATACAGCTGGTTCAGCTTTAATGATTTCTAAAGATAAGGATAAAACAAAAGCAGCTATAGCATCCTCTTTAAGTGCAAAAACTTATGATTTAGAAATAATTAAAAAAAATATTGAAAATGAAAAAGGCAATCTCACAAGATTTTTAATAATGGGGAAAAATATTTCTCAACCTGAATTTGGTAAAAAAAAATATATTACTTCCTTTTTATTTAAATTAAAAAGCAAGCCTGCAGCTCTTTACCAATCATTAGGAGGATTTGCAATTAATGGAGTGAATTTAACAAAATTACAAAGTTATCCGGAGAAGAATACTTTTGATTCTTTCTTTTTTTTATGTGACCTTGACGGACACATTGAAGATCCTAAAGTTCAAAAATCTTTAGAAGAATTAGGATTGCATTGTCAAGATTTTCACGTTCTAGGTGTTTTTGAAGCTGACAGACAAAGAGAAAAATAAAATTTAATCTTTTCTTGTAGATTAGAAATCATTACTGCTATAATAGTTTTGGAGGCTAGAGGTGGGTGCTGCTTGAACCCGACCAGATCTTAACGGAAGCAGTCGTAAAGACAGTAATTCAGGTTCTAGTCTCCTAAGGATTTAAAAATGAATAAAAACTCTAAAGTTCTTGCTTTAAAATATAGGCCCCAATCATTTGATGATTTGATTGGTCAAAATGTTGTTGCAGAGACAATAGTTAATTCAATTAAAGCAAATAAAACACCTAATGCTTATTTATTTACAGGCATTAGAGGAGTGGGCAAGACAACAATAGCAAGAATAGTTGCTAAATCACTGAACTGTTCAAATAGTATTGAAAAATTATGTAAAGAAAAATTGTGTGAAAATTGTGAAGCAATAACTAATTCAAATCATATAGATGTCCTTGAGTTGAATGGGGCCGACAAAACTTCTATTAACGATATTAGAGATCTCATTGAGCTATCAAGGTATAGACCAACATCATCAAAATTTAAAATTTTTATAATTGACGAAGTACATCAAATATCAACTGCAGCATTTAATGCTCTTCTTAAAATTTTAGAAGAACCACCAGAATATCTTAAGTTTATACTAGCAACCACAGAGATTAAAAAAGTTCCTGTAACAATTTTATCTAGATGCCAAAGATTTGATTTATCAAGAATAAAGTCATCTGAATTATTTGATTTTATTAAAAAGGTAAAGGATAAAGAAAAAGGCAATGTTTCAGATGAGGCAATCAAATTAATTGTAAAAATTTCTGAGGGTTCTGTAAGAGATGCATTATCATTACTTGATAGAGGGCTTTTAAGTTTAGATAATGGAAAAGAATTAGATCTTAATACAGCTCAAAAAGTTTTTGGTCATTTTGATAAATCTCAATTAATAGATATGTTCAACCTAATTTTACAGGGTGAAGAAACAAAGGTAATAGAGAGTTACAAAAAAATATATGATCAAGGTATAGAACCAAAGGTTTTTATAAATGACTTTTTAGAATTAGTTTATTATTTTAAAAATATCAATTCATTGACATTAGAAAGTACAAACTTTGGACTAAATGATGAGGAATTTTTAAAAATTAAAGAAATATCAAACAACATAGATAACAAGGTATTAATATTATTTTGGCAATCAACAATGAGAACATTAGAAGAATTAGATATTGTTTCCAACCAGAATTTGTTAATTGAAATGTTTTTGATAAAATTGATGTATCTTAGTTCACTAAAGCCTGAAAGTGAAATTACAAATAAAGATAATTTTTCAGACTCAATAAAAAAAAAAGATACAATTCCAGATTTAAAGATCGATTCTGTTGATCAAATAAAAAATGTAGTTCAAGAAAAAGAAATTAAACATGAGTCTCAATCAGAGCTTAAATCTACTGATGAAAATATTATTAGCTCTTTCAATCAACTTTTGATTGTTTGTACAGAAAATAAAGAATTGAAACTTAAGTATGAACTAGAAAAAAATGTGAATCTTGTTAGTTTTGAAAAGAATAGAATTGAAATATCTTTTAATGATAATCTTGATAAAAACTTTGTAAAAGATTTATCTTTGAAACTTTTCGAGTGGACTGGGCAAAGATGGATTATTACTTTTAGTAAAATCAAAGGTGAAATATCAGTTAAAGAAAAAGAGTATAACAAAAAAATAGATATTATTAAAAAAGCTAAAGATACTCAGTTATACAAAAGTGTTTTAGAAAAATTTCCAGATGCTAATTTAGAAGATGTAACTTTAAAAAAAGAACAAGAGGAATAATTGACTGATTTTAGTAAAATATTAGATAAGGCAAAAGAACTTGAGGCTAAAATGAAAGAAAGCCAAGAGAATATTAAAAAGATAAAAGTTGAAGGCGTTTCTGGCTCCAATTCAGTAAAAGTTATTTTAGATGGTGAAGGAGAAATGCAAAAAATCGAAATTTCAGGTGAGATACTAAAAGAGCATAAATCGATTGTTGAAGATTTAATTGTTGCAGCTCATAATAACGCGAAAGCTCAACTTAAAGATAAAACTAATGAGGAAATTTCTAAAGCAACAGGAGGTTTTGGAATACCTGGTTTTAAATGGCCCATAAAATAAATGCAAAACATTAGCGAGATTGAAGAGCTTATAAAATTAATTTCCAAACTTCCAGGCTTGGGACCTAAATCAGCTAAAAGAATTGTTTTAAAATTAATTAATAATCGCGAAGAATTAGTGAAACCAATGGCTAGTGCATTAGCCATGGTATACAAAAATATTTCTAGATGTAAAATTTGTGGATTATTAAAATCCTCTTCCATCGAATGTAAATATGACAATTGTAAAATAATTGGAAAAAAATATGATAAAATTTGTGTAGTTGAAAATATATCAGATCAATGGAGCATAGAAAGTTCCAGTATTTATCAGGGATATTTCCACATTCTAGGTGGTACAATTTCTTCTGTAGGTCAGAGGAAAGAAGATCTTTTAGTAAATTCTTTAGTTGAGAGAGTTAATAGAGAGAATATTGAAGAAGTAATTTTAGCAACTAGTGCAACAGTTGAGGGACAAACAACGGCGTATTATATTGAAGACAGTTTAAAAAATTCTAAGGTTAAAGTTACCAAATTGGCTCAAGGTTTACCAGTTGGTGGAGAAATAGAAAATTTAGATGATGGAACTTTATTTTCTGCTTTTAAAAATAGGTCTAAACTAAATTCTAATTCTGATTAGATTTTTTTTTAATTCTATTAAAATGCAATAAAGGTTCAGTGTATCCAGATGGTTGCTCTTTACCTTTGAAAACTAAATCGCATGCTGTATTAAATGCTAAAGAATTTTCATAATTATTGCTCATTTTAATATAGTCTTTGTCTCCTTCATTTTGTTTATCAACAATCTTTGCCATTTCTTTTAAAATTTCAATAACTTGAATTTTAGTAGTTATTCCGTGATGTATCCAGTTTGCAATATGTTGAGATGAAATTCTTAATGTGGCTCTATCCTCCATAAGACCAATATTATTAATATCAGGAACTTTTGAGCATCCAACCCCTTGATCAATCCATCGAACCACATACCCAAGCAATGTTTGCGCTGAATTTGAAATTTCAGTATTAATTTCATCAACTGACCAATTAGGTCTATCTGCGATAGGTATATTTAAAAGATCATCAAGTTTTGCTTTTTCTCGGTTTATAATTTTTTTTTGTTCTTCGAATATATCTATCTGATGATAGTGAAGTGCGTGTAGAGAAGCAGCAGTAGGTGAGGGTACCCATGCGCAGTTAGCACCTGCTTTTAGATGATTAATTTTATCTTTCATCATTTCTTTCATCTTATCTGGCATTGCCCACATTCCTTTTCCAATTTGAGCTTTTCCTGAAAAACCACATTTTAGACCAATATCTACATTGTTATTTTCGTATGCATTTATCCATTTAGAAGATTTCATCTCTCCTTTTTTAATCATTGGTCCTGCTTCCATTGAAGTGTGCATTTCATCTCCAGTTCTATCTAGGAAGCCAGTATTAATAAAAAAAACTCTATTTTTTAGCGTTCTAATACATTCTTTAAGGTTTGCTGATGTCCTTCTTTCTTCATCCATTATTCCAATTTTACAAGTATATTTTTTTAACCCTAATATTTCTTCAACTTTAGTAAAAATTAAATCAGTGAAGGCAGTTTCATCTGGACCATGCATTTTTGGTTTAACTATATAAATTGAGCCTTTTATTGAATTTTTTTTATTTTTTAAATCATGAAGAGCAGCAGCTGTTGTGATAAAAGCATCCATAATACCCTCTGGAATTTCGTTACCATCTTTTAAAAGTATTGCAGAATTTGTCATTAAATGACCAACGTTTCTTATGAGCAACAAACTTCTTCCTTTTAATTTTAAACCCTTGCCTTCATTTGAAATATAACTACGGTCAGGATTTAGTTTTCTCTCCAAGTTTTTTCCATTTTTTTCAAATTGAATTTTTAAATCACCTTTCATTAATCCAAGCCAATTTTTGTAACAAGCAATCTTGTCTTCAGAATCTACAGCGGCTACACTATCTTCATTGTCACAGATCGTAGTTAAAGCTGACTCAGCTATAACATCACTTATTCCAGCAATATCATGAGCAGCACTAAACGCTCTTGGATTAATTATTATTTCAAAATGAAGATTATTATTTTTGATTATCACTGCAGCAGGTTTACTTGAGTCCCCCCTGTGTCCTACAAATTTAGTTTTATCTTTGAGGCAGTATTCATAATCATCTTTTAAGATTATCAAATCTTTATTAACTATTTTTAATCCTGCAATATTTTTCCAACTTGTTCCATTAATAGGAATATATTTATCGAAAAATTCCCTCACATATTTTATTACCTCTTGTCCACGGAGAGGATCATACCTTTCACTGCCTCCTTCTTCAGACTCAATTATATTTGTTCCGTACAAACTATCGTATAAACTTACCCAACGAGCATTAGCTGCATTAAGTGTATATCTAGCATTCATTATTGGAACTACTAATTGTGGTCCAGCAATTTTTTTTATTTCATTATCTACATTATCTGTTTCAATTTTAAAATCTGGACCTTCTTCTTTAAGATAACCAATTTCTTTCAAAAATTTTTTATATGTTTTAATCTCGATTTTATTACCTTTATTTTTAATATGCCAAGCATCAATTTTTTTTTGTAATTCTTGTCTAATATTTATCAGTTCTTTATTCTTAGGAGCTAGTTCATGGACAGCCTTATCAAAACCAGACCAAAATTTTTCTGTTGAAATACCAGTATCTTTTAATAGTTCGTCGTTAACAAAAGATAATAATTTTTTTGAGACTTTTAAATTATTTACAATTTGATAGTTTTTTTGCATTATTGCTTTTCTAAAACCACTGTAAAATGAAGTCAATTGATTAATAGAAGCATTGACATTATATGGTCTTTTTTAATAATTATATATATTAAATAATTTAAATGAAAAACTATCTTAATTTTGAATCTGAAATAAAAGACCTAGAGATTGAAATAGAAAAACTTAAAGATCCATACAACCAAAGTGGCCTTTCAGAAGTTGATACTCAAAAAATTACCAAAATACAAAGTGAGTTAGATGAAAAATTGAAATCTATTTATTCTAATCTAGATCCATGGGAAACAACACTGGTTGCAAGACATGAGGATAGGCCTAAATCAAAATTTTTTATAGATAATTTATTTGAAGATTTTATTTCACTATCTGGAGATAGATATTATGGTGAAGATAGATCAGTTCTCACAGGTTTTGCAAAATTTAATGGTCAGTCTGTATTGGTTATAGGTCAGGAAAAAGGCGATGACTTAGATAGTAGAATTGAGAGAAATTTTGGAATGATGAGACCTGAAGGTTATAGAAAAACAATACGTTTGATGAATTTAGCAAATAAATTTAAAATTCCAATAATTTCATTTATAGATACTCCTGGAGCTTATCCAGGTGTTGGTGCAGAAGAAAGAGGCCAAGCGGAGGCGATTGCAAAATCAATTGAATGCTGCATGAAATTAAAAGTTCCAACTTTAGCTATTATAATTGGTGAGGGAGGATCAGGTGGGGCTATTGCTTTAGCATCTTCAAGTAAAGTTTTAATGTTAGAAAATGCTATATATTCAGTAATATCTCCAGAAGGGTGTGCCACAATATTATGGAGAGATCCAAAAAAAATGCTTGATGCTGCAAAAGCCATGAAACTTTCAGCAAATGATTTATTAGAACTTCAAATTATTGATGAAATTATAAAAGAACCAACAGGTGGAGCTCATAGAGATAAAAACTTAATTCTTAATAATATCAAAAATTCTTTAAAAAAAAATTTAGAAAGCTTTTCAAACATGTCAGGTGAAGAAATCTTTAATGACAGAAAAAATAAATTTTTAAAAATAGGAAGAACAAAAGGATTTATTAATAATTTAGAAGATTTGAGTTCTTTAGAGACCAAACAAATAAATTTTGAAAAAATTTTAAAATATAAAAAAGTATTAATTACAGCAATTGGGTTAATATCAATTTTCTCTATTATAGCATTTATTTATTTATAGAGCTCCACAACAACGTTTAAATTTTTTTCCAGATCCACATAGACAAGGTTCATTTCTACTCATTTTTTTTCCAATATATTTAGGATCTATTTTTGGACTCACTGAATTTTCTTCTTTTTTAATTGGTGACTCAATAACTTTTAAATTCAATAATATTGTTACAAAGTCTATTTTAAGCTTATTTAATAAATTTGAAAATAATTCAAAAGCTTCTTTTTTATATTCAATAAGAGGATCTCTTTGCCCATAAGATCTTAAGCCAATAACTTGTCTCAATTGTTCTAAATATTGGATATGTGACTTCCAATTTAAATCTATTGATTGTAAAAAAACTCTTTTTTCTATTTCTTTAGACTGATTTTCACCAAGAAGTTTCACTCTTTCATTACGTTTTTCTTTAAAAATATCCATCATTTTTTTTCTAAAATTTGTGTCACTCAAAGAAACTAAATTTTCAAAATCAGAAATACTTAAATTTTTTCCAATAATTAATTTTAGTTTATTTTGAAATTCAATATTTTTGGGATTTGATAATTTTAGAATTTTTAATTTTATCAAATCTTCAATGATTTCACCTAAAAAATCATTTGAATATTCAAATATTTGATCACTCTTCATTGCATTCTTTCTTTGCGAAAAAATCACATGTCTTTGATCATTAAGAACATTATCAAACTTTATTAGTGTTTTTCTAATATCAAAGTTTCTAGCCTCAACTTTTTGTTGAGCTCTTTCAAGTGCCTTATTTATCCAAGGGTGGTCAATACTTTCTCCATCTTTAAGACCTAATTTTTGTAAGATATTGTTCATGGACTCTGATCCAAAAATTCTCATCAAATCATCTTCAAGACTTACATAAAAAATAGAGCTACCCTCATCTCCTTGACGTCCTGCTCTTCCTCTCGCCTGGTTGTCAACTCTTCTAGATTCCATTCTTTCAGTCCCTATAACAAATAAACCCCCTATTGATTTAATTTCTTTCTTATTTTCCTCAAGATCTTTATTCGGTATAGATCCCTTTTTTCCACCCAATTGAATATCAACTCCTCTTCCGGAAATACTAGTAGTAATTATTACAGAATTTTTCTTTCCTGCATTAGCAATAATTGCTGCTTCATTTTCGTGATTTTTAGCATTTAAGACCAAATGTTTTATATTCTCTTTTTTTAAAAGTTTTGAATATTTTTCAGATTTATTGATGCTAGAAGTAAAAACTAAAAGTGGCTGTCCTGTTTTATTGCATTCATTAATTTTTTTTATAATTGCCTCATTTTTTTCTTCTTCGGTCCTAAAAATTTGATCATTATAATCATTTCTAATCATTTTTTTGTTAGTTGGTATAACAACAACTGGTAAATTATAAATTTCAAAAAATTCTTCTGACTCTGTTGCGGCAGTTCCAGTGCAACCACAAATTTTTTTGTAAAGTTTAAAATAATTTTGATATGTAATAGATGCCAAGGTTTGATTTTCTACTTGAATATCAATTTTTTCTTTTGCTTCTAGTGCTTGGTGCAATCCGTCTCCAAATCTTCTTCCCTCAAGAATTCTACCCGTAAGTTCATCAATAATTTTAAGACTGTTATCTTGAACAATGTAATCCTTACCCTTTTGAAATAAATGGTTCGCACGAAGTGCTTGATTAACATGGTGAACTAAACTTAAATTTTCTGGATCGTAAAAATTATTATTTTTTAATATCCCCGCATTTGTAAAAATTTTTTCAATATTATTTATACCCTCGTTAGTTAAAAGAATATTTTTATCTTTTTCATCTATCTCATAATCTTTATCATTTAAATTTTTTATTAACTTATCAATAGCAAGGTATCTGTTTGTTTTATCTTCAGCTGCACCAGAGATTACCAACGGAGTTCTTGCCTCATCAATTAAACATGAGTCTATTTCATCTACAATTGAAAAAAAATGCTCTCTCTGAACCATCTCATCTTTTGAATATTTCATATTATCTCTTAGATAATCAAATCCTAATTCACTATTAGTGGCGTAAGTAATATCACAATCATAATTTTTTTTTCTTTCAAAATCATTTTGATCATTATTAATAAAACCTGAAGTAAGACCTAAAAAATTAAATATTTCACCCATTTCTTGAGAGTCTCTTTTTGCTAGATAATCGTTAACAGTAACTATATGTACACCATTTTCTTTAAGAGCATTTAAATATGCAGCAAGAGTAATTGTTAATGTTTTTCCTTCTCCAGTTCTCATTTCGGCAATTTTACCTTCATGTAAAACGATCCCACCAATTAATTGGACGTCAAAATGACGTTCATTTCGAGTTCTTTTAGAAGCTTCTCTAACTAGAGCAAAGGCCTCTGTAAGTATATCATCAAGACTTGTTCCATTCTTAATTTGTTCTTTAAATTCTTCCGTCTTTTTTGGAAAATCTGCATCGTTTAAATTCACAATAGTTTTTTCCAAATGATTAATTTTAGCAACGATTTTAGTTATTCTATCTAGCTCTTTTTGATTGCTAGATTTTATGAATTTTGAGAGGAAGTTAATTGGATTTAACATTAGTTTTTGATCTATTATTTACTTATAACTTTTAATATAACTATTAAATAAATATTTTAAATACTATGGGCATTAATTTAAGTAACTTTTTATCATCTAAATCGAAAAATAGAAGAATGACGGAATTTCAAGATTTAGATCATGTAGACGGAGTCTCAGTTTCCACAGTTTGTGCTAATTTATATAAAGATCCACGTGATGATCTTGTAATGTTTTATTTTAGAGAAGGTGCAAATTATGCATCTGTATACACTCAATCTAAGATTATTTCAGAAAATATAAAATGGAATTTAAATCATAAATCTAAGAAAGTATTCTCATTATTAGTTAATACTAGAAATGCAAATTGTTTTACTGGAAAGCAAGGATATAAAAGTTTAGAAAAAATTGCAGAAGTAGTTTCTGAAAATTTATCTCAAAAACAAAAAAGTGATGAAGATCAACCTAAAAGAATTAAACCTAAAGAAATAATTTTTGGATGTACAGGGACCATTGGGGAAACATTTCCTGAAACAAAAATAAAAAATAAGATTATCGATTTGGTAAATAAAATCAAATATACCCAAAATAAATATATCTGGATGAAAGCAGCTTTAGGAATAATGACGACCGATACTCAGCCAAAGATGGCTATGGAAGAATGTTTAATTGGCAATAGTAAAATCAAAATATTTGGAATTGCCAAGGGTTCTGGAATGATACAACCAAACATGGCCACAACTTTAGGTTATATTTTTACAAATGCAGATATTCCAAATAATATTTTAAAAAAACTTCTTAAAAAAAATATATCTTCTACATTTAATGCGATTAGTTGTGATAGTGATACTAGTACTAATGACATGGTTTCTATATTTTCAACAGGAAAATCTAAGCACTCAAAAATAAAAAATATCAATGATGAAAAAATTAGAGAATTCGACAAGGCTTTAAACAAAGTATTATTGAACTTAGCTAAAAGAGTAGTAGCTGATGGGGAAGGTGCATCAAAATTTATAACAATTTATTCTCAAAATTGTAAAACAGAAATTGATGCTAAAAAAGTTGCTTTCTCTATTGCCAATTCTCCATTGGTAAAAACAGCAATTGCTGGTGAAGATCCTAATTGGGGAAGAATTATTATGGCGATTGGTAAAGCAGGAATACCATTTAATGTTGAAAAACTATCGATGACTTTTGGACATATAAATATTATTCAAAATGGAAAATTAAATATTAACTATAATGAAGAAGAAGCTCTAGATTATATGAAAAATGATAATATAGAAATTTATGTAGATATTTCCAATGGATCAAAAAACTTTACAGCTTATTCTATGGATTTTACAAAAAAATATATTGAGATAAATTCAGATTATCGTAGTTGATATATTGAATTTAAACAAACAATGATTAATTATTATTAATGATAAAATATAAATTAGTTTGTAAAAACTGCAATTTGTTATTTGACAGTTGGTTTGCATCATCTTTGGAGTATGAAAAACTTAAAAAAAAAAAATATCTTAATTGCCATAATTGTAATTCAAAAAGAATTGAAAAAACCTTGATGGCTCCTAAACTAATTAATAAAAGTAAAGTAAAAAAATTTGATCAACAAGAATTAAAATTAAAGAAAATTTCTAATACAATTAAAGAATATCAAAAATTTATAAAGAAAAACTTTGAATATGTTGGTGACAGTTTTGCTTATGAAGCAAGATCTATACATTATAATAAAAAAAAAAAAGACAAAAGTATTTATGGCACAGCATCTAAAAAAGACATGAAAGAATTAAAAGAAGAAGGCATAGATATTGTAAGTGTGCCCTGGTTAGAAGATAATACTAATTAATATTTAATAAATTTTCCAATATAATTTACTGATTTGTCAGAACTGATACTCCAAGTGTCATCAATTAAATTAAATTTCATGCCATCTAAACTGTCCAACTCGAAATTATTTTTTTTTAGAATATCAATTAAATCATTGGGATTAACAAACTTTTCCCATTCATGTGTTCCTATTGGTAGCCACCTCATAATATATTCTGCACCAATAATTGCAAATAAATATGATTTTAAAGTTTTATTTAAAGTAGCAACAAACATTATTCCATTTTTTTTTAATAGTTTTGAGCAAGATTTTAAGAATAAATCGACATTCTCTACATGTTCTATGATTTCCATATTAAGTATCACATCAAATTTCATTTGAGGTTTAAAATTTTCTGGTGAATTACATATATATTTAATATTTAAATTATTTTTTTTTGCATGTAATTTTGCAACGTTTATATTTTTATTTGATGCATCAATACCTACGACTTGTGCCCCTAATCTACTCATAGGTTCAGATAACAAGCCACCCCCACAACCAATGTCTAAAATTTTAATTTTATCTAAAGGTTTTTTTTTATTTTTTAGTTTAAGGGTGCTTATTATATGGTCCTTAATATATGAAATCCTTATTGGATTAAATTTGTGTAATGGCTTGAATTTACCAGCAGGATCCCACCATTCTTTGGCAATTTTCGAAAATTTCTCTATTTCTTTTTTACTTATTGTGCTAGTTTTCATTAGTAAGTTGACTTTATATTCAACATGTATTTTATCAATATATTTTAATTTTTAGAGAATATTTTATCATGAAACTTGTAGTATTAAAATTTGGCGGAACATCAGTTGGAACAATTAAAAAGATCAAAAATGTTGCAAAAATAATCGAAGGTTACAAAAAAAAGAAATACAAGATAATTGTTGTTTCTTCAGCAATGAGTGGTGTGACAAATGATTTAATAAAAAAATCCAAAGAAATAAGTGAAAATTTTTCAAATGAGGAATATGATGTACTTGTTTCTTCTGGCGAACAAGTTGCATGTTCTTTGATTGCTGGAGGATTAATTCAAAATGGAATAAAATCTAGGTCTTGGTTATCATGGCAAATACCAATATTAACAAAAGGTTTTCATAAAAATTCAAGAATAGACAAAATTTATAAAAATAAAATTTTAAGCTATCTTAAAGAGGGTGGTGTGCCAGTTATAACTGGTTATCAAGGTATTAATAATGAAAGTAGAATAACTACGATAGGTCGTGGAGGCTCAGATGCAAGTGCAATTATGCTTGCAAAATTTTTCAAAGCTAAAAGATGCATAATATATACTGATGTGGAGGGTGTTTACACAACTGATCCTAATAAGTTAAAAAAAGCGAAAAAAATTAAAGTGATATCGTACGAAGAAATGTTAGAAATGGCATCATTAGGAGCTAAAGTGATGCAGCCAGTTTCAATTCAAGACGCAAGATTAAATAGAATTGATATTGAGGTTAAATCCTCATTTATTAAAAAGCAAGGAACTCTAATAACAAAAAAATCAAATATAATTAATAATAGAATTATTACTGGAATTTCCTCTACTTATAATGATGCTAAAGTTACTCTTGTTGGAGTAAAAGACAAACCAGGAGTTGCGGCATCTATTTTCAAACCCTTATCTAAAAATTCTATAAATGTTGATATGGTGGTTCAAAACATATCTGCAAATGGAAATGAAACTGATCTTACTTTTACTATTAAAAGTGAAGACTTAAGTAAAACGAAAAAAATAATTCAAGATAATAAAAGTATTAAATTTAGAAAATTATTATTCACAAAAGGAGTTTCAAAAGTTTCAATAATTGGTGTTGGAATGATATCAACTCCTGGAGTTACTTTTAAGATGTTCCAAACTTTAGCAGATAAAAAAATTAATATTCAGGTAATTTCTACGTCAGAAATTAAAATTTCAGTTTTAATTGATAAAAAAAATACAAAAAAAGCATTAACAGCTTTACATAAAGAATTTAAACTAGAAAAATAAAAATGAGTATAAGGCCATTCAGAGATATAAAGAGAAAAAAAACAAAGGTCATTAAAGTTGGAAAAGTTAAAGTAGGAGGCAACAATCCTATATCTGTTCAAACTATGACTAATACTTTAACAACTGACATAAAGAGCACTATAAAACAGATACAAGATGTACAAAATGAAGGAGCAGATATAGTTAGGGTTTCCTGTCCAGATGAATCATCATCAAAAGCACTCAAAGAAATTACAAAACATATAGATATACCTGTTGTTGCAGATATTCATTTTCATTATAAAAGAGCAATTGAAGCTGCAAAAAATGGTGCCAGCTGTTTAAGAATAAATCCTGGCAATATAGGAGATAAAAATAAAATTTATGATGTATTACAAGCAGCAAAAGATAATCAATGTTCAATAAGAATTGGTGTTAATGCAGGATCACTTGAGAAGGATATTCTTGAAAATTTCAAAGAACCATGTCCAGAAGCTTTAGTTGAAAGCGCTTTGAGAAATATTAAAATTTTAGAGGACCAAGATTTTTTTAATTTTAAAATAAGTGTTAAGTCATCTGATGTATTTTTGTCTATAGAAGCATATCGTCAACTCTCGAATGTAACTGATTATCCTCTTCATCTTGGAATTACTGAAGCTGGCAGTTTTGTTCCTGGAAGCATAAAATCTTCAATTGGGATAGGATCTCTTCTTTTGAGTGGAATAGGTGATACTATAAGAATTTCTTTATCAGATGATCCAGTTAAAGAGGTAAAAATTGGTAATGAAATTTTGAAATCCCTTAATTTACGTAACAAAGGAGTTAAAATCATATCTTGCCCTTCATGTGCCAGACAAGGTTTTCAAGTAATAGACACAGTTAGAATTTTAGAAGAAAAATTATCACATATTAAAACTCCCATTACTCTGTCTATAATAGGATGTGTTGTTAACGGACCTGGTGAGGCTGCTATGACTGATGTTGGAATAACAGGGGGCAGCAAAGGAAGCAATATGCTTTATTTATCAGGAATTCAGAAAGAAAAAGTTTTAACCAGAGAATTAATTTCCAAGGTAATTGATGAAGTTGAAAAAAAAGCTTCCGAGTTAGAAAACAATTAAGATGATACCACATAAAACAATTGAGGAATTAATTAATAAACATTCTGTTTTGGAAAAAGATCTATCTTCAGGGAAAATAGATAAAAAACTTTTTGCAGAAAAATCAAAGGAGTATTCTGATTTAAATGAGATAGTTGAAGAAGCTAAAAAATATATAAAATTTGAAAAAGAAAAATTTGAGTTAGAGAAAATTATAGGTGACAGACAAGCAGATGAAGAATTACTAAAAATGGCCGAGATTGAACTAATTGATTTGAAGTTACAATATGAGAAAAACGAAAAAAAATTAAAATTATTTTTATTACCAAAAGATGAAGCTGACAAAAAAAATGCTATAATAGAAATTAGAGCAGGCACTGGAGGTTTAGAGGCAAGTTTATTTGCAGGTGATCTTTTTAAAATGTATGAAAAAGTAAGTAACAAAAAAAGGTGGTCTTTAGAGGTAATTTCTATTTCCAGAAGTGAGGCAGGTGGATTAAAAGAAGTTATTGCATCAATAAAAGGCACCAATATTTATTCTACTTTAAAATATGAAAGTGGAGTACATCGGGTTCAAAGAGTGCCAGATACTGAGACACAAGGAAGAGTACATACTTCTGCTGCAACCGTTGCAGTCTTACCCGAAGTAGAAGAGGTAGATTTAAAAATAAATGAGTCTGATTTGAGGATAGATGTTTTTAGAGCTGGCGGACCGGGGGGCCAATCTGTTAACACAACAGATAGTGCTGTTAGAATCACTCACATACCATCTGGACTTTCAGTTTCTCAACAGGATGAAAAGTCTCAGCATAAAAATAAAGCTAAAGGAATGAAAATTTTAAGAGCTAGGCTTTATGAATTAGAAAGATCTAGAATTGAAAAAGAAAGATCTCAAGATAGAAAAAAAAAAATTGGAACTGGGGATAGATCTGAGAGAATAAGAACATATAATTTTCCACAAGGTCGAGTTACTGATCATAGAATTAATTTAACCTTACACAAATTAGAAGAATTTCTTGAAGGAGAAATTTTTGATGAAATGATTGAGTCACTTACACTTCAAGCACAAGAAGAAAGTTTGAATAATCTCTAAATTTATGAATATAGAAAATGCAATTAATGAAGCAAGTAAACTTTTAAAAAAAAATAATATTAAATCACCAAAATTAGACTCTGAAATATTAATGTCTAAAGTTATTCAAAAGGATAGATTGTTTACAATTTTAAATTCAAACAAAAAACTTGAAAAAAAATCCTTTGATCTTTTTAAAAATTTAATCAATCAAAGATCTATTGGTAAACCAATAGCTTATTTGATAGGTAAAAAAGACTTTTGGAAATATGAATTTGATATTTTACAAGGTGTTTTAATTCCAAGGCCTGATACAGAAATATTAATAGAACAGGTTTTAAAATTGTACAAATACAGAAATAAACTTAAAGTTTTAGATATTGGAGTTGGGTCTGGCTGTATACTTTTATCAATATTAAGTGAAAAAAAAAATTTTTATGGTATAGGAATTGACATAAGCAAAAAGAGCCTAAATTTGTGTAAAATAAATACTTTTAAATTAGGCCTAGAAAATAGAGTAAAATTATTTAAATCAGATGTTGACAATTTTAACCATGGCAAATATGATTTAATTATATCTAATCCTCCTTATATTAATCAGATTGATTTAAAAAATTTGGAAAAAGATATATTGAATTTTGAGCCAAAAATGGCATTAGATGGTGGATTAGATGGATTATCAGAAATCAGAAAAATTATTACTAAGGCATCTGATCTGATTAAAAAAAATGGTAAACTTGTAATAGAAATATCTTTTGATCAAAGAGAAAGAGTTAAAAAAATATTAAAAGACAAAGGATTTTATATAAACAATATTTTAAAAGATTATGCAAAAAACGATAGGTGTATAATAAGTACAAAAATTTAATTAACATAAAATATGGTAACTTTTAGAAATAATAACGTTAGAAGAAACAACTTCAGAAGAAATGATAGAAATTTCAAATCAAATGGAGATCGATCAAAGTTTAGTTCTAACTTTTCAAATAATGAAAATTTTAAGAGGAAAATCCCTAATCGAAATAATCAGAATGCTTCAAAATTAGTTGAAAAATATAATAATTTAGCTAGAGAAGCTTTATCAAGTGGAGATAAGATTTTATCAGAAAACTACTTTCAACACGCTGATCATTTTACACGAATATTAAGTGAACAAGGAAATAATTTAAGAAATAAGTCAAATGAAAATTTATCAACTATTTCTAAAATACCAGATCAGGAAGAAAAAAAAACTGATAATGTAGAAAAAAAAGAATTAGAAAAAATCTAATATAATTATATTAATTCAAACCAACAATTTTTTCAGACTTTAAAACATCTAACTTAATACGTTTAGTTTCAAATAAAATTCTTTCTTCACCTTTAAGCACTTTACCAGAGGGAAGTTTTAGAGTTTGGGAGTTTATTTTTTTCCCATTAACTACAACTTCGTAGTGAAGATGTGGTCCGGTAGATTTGCCTGTTGACCCGACGTAACCAATTGTTTGTCCTTGTTTAACTCTAACACCACTTCTAATACCATTGGCAAATTTAGACATGTGCGCATATATAGTTTGATATGTTGAATTATGTTTTATGACAACACAGTTTCCACCTCCTCCACACCATCCTGCTTTTTTAATAACTCCATTTCCCGAAGCCATTATTGGAGTACCCTCTGGTGCAGCAAAGTCAGTTCCTCTGTGCATTTTGTTAAATCCATCAATCGGATGTTTCCTCATACCAAATGGCGATGAAAGTCTTGCACCATTAATCGGAGTTTTCATTAGTGCTTTTTGAATACTTTTTCCATTTTTATCATAATGACCTTTGCTATCTTCTTTATCAAAGTAATATAAAGAATTATTTTGTCCACTCAAAACAAGGTTTGCAAAAAGGATTTCACCTGACTCAATAATTTTATTGTTATCATTTACGTAAACTTCAAACATGATTTGAAAAACATCTTTTTTTCTTATGTCTCTTTGAAAATCTACTTCAAAACCGTATATTCTTGCAAATTCAATTATTATATTAGCTGGTATCTTTTGCGTTATTGCTGATTTATACAAACTATCTAAAATAATATTTTCCTTATAAAGGATATTTTTTTTAAGTTTAGTTACCAAAATTTTTTGATTAAATTCATTAGTTTCTAAATTTTTTGTTAAGTAAATTTTTTCAGTATTTGAGACCTGAAAGATAAATTCCTTTAAATAGTTGTTTTTCTGATCAATAGTTAGTTTCATCTTTTGATCTACGTTAAGTTTATTTAGGTTAACTTTTTTCTTTAACTTTGTTTTAATTTCATTGATTTCTTTTTCATCAATTAAGTAATTTTCCAAAATACTATCAAAGGTTTCACCTGGTGAAATTCTATGTGTGATTTTTTTAAATTTTGGTTCTAAATTGTTTAAAAAATGATTTGTTGTTTTTTTGAAATAAATATTGTTAATTAAATTTTTATAATTGTTATAAATTTGATTTTTGTTTAGATTATAATAACTCGTTGAAATAACAGTAATTGAAAAAAGAACACTTAAAGCAATTAGTTCAGTATTTTTTTTTAATTTAGATTTTAATTTATTGATCATTAATTTTTTGATAGACAATTATTAGTTTAGCATCATCAAAAAATCAAAAAAAACCCTTTAAATTGTTGTTTTTTTTAATGAATTTTTATTCTAATATGCTTGATTTCCCTTAATTTTAGCCTATAAGCATCAAACTTTCTCAATAAAATTATTGTTTTCGCAATAAATTAATGAGGATTATTGAGCTTTTTAACTCAATTAGCTATTTAAAAAGTAAATATTTAAGAAGAGAAGTGTGGACGGTTAAGGTTACCAAAATTTGTCGTACACACTTCAACATTATATAAATTTTATTCTTAGAATTTATATAGAAGCTAGTGTGCGCCGTTTTTAAACTTGAGAGTTTGATCATGGCTCAGAACGTACGCTGGCGGCACGCCTAACACATGCAAGTCGAACGAAGTAGCAATACTTAGTGGCAGACGGGTGAGTAACATGTAGGTATCTACCCTTTGGCCTGGAATAACACGAGGAAACTTGTGCTAATACCGGATAAGTCTTTACGGAGAAAGCTTTATGCACCATTGGATGAGCCTGCACTTGATTAGTTTGTTGGTGGGGTAATGGCCTACCAAGACTGTGATCAATAGCTGATTTGAGAGGATGATCAGCCACATTGGGACTGAGACACGGCCCAAACTCCTACGGGAGGCAGCAGTGGGGAATCTTGCACAATGGAGGAAACTCTGATGCAGCGATGCCGCGTGAGTGAAGAAGGCCCTTGGGTTGTAAAGCTCTTTCGTCGGGGAAGAAAATGACTGTACCCGAATAAGAAGGTCCGGCTAACTTCGTGCCAGCAGCCGCGGTAATACGAAGGGACCTAGCGTAGTTCGGAATTACTGGGCTTAAAGAGTTCGTAGGTGGTTGAAAAAGTTGGTGGTGAAATCCCAGAGCTTAACTCTGGAACTGCCATCAAAACTTTTCAGCTAGAGTTTGATAGAGGAAAGCAGAATTTCTAGTGTAGAGGTGAAATTCGTAGATATTAGAAAGAATACCAATTGCGAAGGCAGCTTTCTGGATCATTACTGACACTGAGGAACGAAAGCATGGGTAGCGAAGAGGATTAGATACCCTCGTAGTCCATGCCGTAAACGATGTGTGTTAGACGTTGGAAATTTATTTTCAGTGTCGCAGCGAAAGCGATAAACACACCGCCTGGGGAGTACGACCGCAAGGTTAAAACTCAAATGAATTGACGGGGACCCGCACAAGTAGTGGAGCATGTGGTTTAATTCGAAGATACGCGCAGAACCTTACCAACACTTGACATGTTCGTCGCGACTTTAAGAGATTAAAGTTTTCGGTTCGGCCGGACGAAACACAGGTGCTGCATGGCTGTCGTCAGCTCGTGTCGTGAGATGTTGGGTTAAGTCCCGCAACGAGCGCAACCCTCACTTTTAGTTGCCATCATTAAGTTGGGCACTCTGAAAGAACTGCCAGTGATAAGCTGGAGGAAGGTGGGGATGACGTCAAGTCCTCATGGCCCTTACGTGTTGGGCTACACACGTGCTACAATGGTATCTACAACAGGAAGCAAGACGGCGACGTTTAGCAAATCCTTAAAAGATACCTCAGTTCGGATTGCACTCTGCAACTCGAGTGCATGAAGCTGGAATTACTAGTAATCGTGGATCAGCGTGCCACGGTGAATGCGTTCCCGGGTCTTGTACACACCGCCCGTCACACCATGGGAGTTGGTTCTACCTTAAGGCAAGGTTTAATACCCTTGACCACGGTATAGTCAGCGACTGGGGTGAAGTCGTAACAAGGTAGCCGTAGGGGAACCTGCGGCTGGATTACCTCCTTTCTAAGGATGAATGAAAGTTAAATTTCATTCTAAATAATATACATAGGTAATGTTGACCGTCCTCATTTCTCTTCTTAAAAAAGTGTTTCTCTTGCATGGGGGCCGGTAGCTCAGTTGGTTAGAGCACACCCTTGATAAGGGTGGGGTCGAAAGTTCGAGTCTTTCTCGGCCCACCAATTAAGATCATGGGGGATTAGCTCAGCTGGGAGAGCGCCTGATTTGCATTCAGGAGGTCAGCGGTTCGATCCCGCTATCCTCCACCAAACACTTAGCTATAAAAATTGTGAATAAAATAATAATTAATATCAATATCTATATCCGAACATTAGTAATGTTATTAGCTAATGTTCAAAATAAAAATTTGATTCAACACAGAATTTTTTTCTGTGCATAAATCAAGCGTTTAAGGGCGTGTGGCGGATGCCTTGGCACTGAAAGCCGAAGAAGGACGTGATATACTGCGATAAGTTTCGGGGAGCTGTATGTAAGTTTTGATCCGAAAATTTCCGAATGGGGAAACCCACCACTTTATGTGGTACTTTAAATTGAATTCATAGATTTAAAGAGAAAACCTGGAGAACTGAAACATCTAAGTAACCAGAGGAAAAGAAATCAATTGAGATTCCGTTAGTAGTGGCGAGCGAAAGCGGACTAGGCCAGCAATTTTGTTTAAAAAATTTGAATAGTTTGGAAAAACTAACCATAGAGGGTGATAGTCCCGTATGAGTAATGTTAAATAAAATTCTTGAGTAAAGCGGGACACGTGAAATCCTGCTCGAATACAGGGGGACCACCCTCTAAGCCTAAATACTCTTCAGTGACCGATAGTGAACTAGTACCGTGAGGGAAAGGTGAAAAGAACCCCTATTAGGGGAGTGAAATAGAACCTGAAACCGCATGCCTACAATCAGTCGAAGCTCTTTTTAGAGTGACGGCGTACCTTTTGTATAATGGGTCAGTGACTTAATTTATTAAGCAAGCTTAAGCCATCTAGGTGTAGGCGCAGCGAAAGCAAGTCTTAATAGGGCGATTAGTTTAATGAATTAGACCCGAAAACGAATGAGCTTACCATGAGCAGGTTGAAAGCAAGGTAACAC
Organism: uncultured Pelagibacteraceae bacterium; assembly: GCA_902602105.1. The sequence continues at coordinate 3,319 of CACKPP010000003.1, read as the reverse complement.
TTGCCGGAGGACCGAACCAGTTGACGTTGAAAAGTCTTTGGATGACTTGTGGTAAGGGGTGAAAGGCCAACCAAATTCGTAGATAGCTGGTTTTCCGCGAAAACTATTTAGGTAGTGCGTTGAATAAATAGATGTTTAGAGGTAGAGCACTAAATGGGCTAGGGGGAAGAGATTCTTACCAAACCTAATAAAACTCCGAATGCTAAACATTGTTCTTCAGCAGACAGACTGTGGGTGCTAAGGTCCATGGTCGAGAGGGAAAGAGCCCAGACCACCAGATAAGGTCCCAAAATTATGATTAAGTGTGAAAGGATGTGGAAATTCCTTAACAGCCGGGAGGTTGGCTTAGAAGCAGCCATCCTTTAAAGATAGCGTAACAGCTCACCGGTCTAATAGAGTTTCTGCGCCGAAGATGTAACGGGGCTAAAATCATATACCGAATCTGTGGATTTGTAATTTTTTCGAAAATTACATCTGGTAGCGGAACGTTCTGTAAGCCTGCGAAGGGATACCCGTGAGGGATCCTGGAGGTATCAGAAGTGCGAATGCTGACATAAGTAACGATAAAAGAAGTGAAAAACTTCTTCGCCGAAAATCCAAGGGTTTCTGCGCAAGGTTAATCCGCGCAGAGTTAGTCGGCACCTAAGGCGAGGGCGAAAGCCGTAGTCGATGGAAATAAGGTTAATATTCCTTAACCAGATGGTAGTGACGGATCTTGTAAGTTGTGAGTTCTTAATGGATTGAACTTGCCGCGAAAAGGTTCCAAGAAATAGCTCCATCATTAGACCGTACCCTAAACCGACACAGGTGGATTAATAG
>CACKPP010000002.1 GCA_902602105.1 uncultured Pelagibacteraceae bacterium | reverse complement strand
TCCTTTAAATCCTGCAATAAATTTGTAATTCCTGTCTGCTTTGTTTGCACATTGTAAGTATAATCTACGGACATTTTATTGTTGCCCAATATTAAATTATATTTTTCTAATGTTTTGGGGATTTTTTTGATCTCTTCTTGAAGCTCAACGGTCAATTTCTTATGACCCATTTTTTTTAGTAGTTCCTTTGTCTTATCTACTACTATAATTTCTCCTTGATTAATAACTCCTACTCTATCTGCTATTGCTTCAGCTTCTTCTATATAGTGAGTGGTTAAAATTATTGTAACACCTGTCTTTCTTAATGACTCGACAATTTTCCACATATCTTGTCTTAACTCAACATCTACACCAGCAGTAGGTTCATCTAAAAATAAAATTTGTGGTTCATGAGACAAAGCTTTTGCGATTAATACTCTTCTTTTCATACCACCAGATAGCTGGCGAAGACTAAGATTTTTTTTATCCCATAAACTTAGTTGTTTTAAAATTTTTTCTATATGACCTGGATTAGGTTTTTTTCCATAAAGACCTCTAGAATATGAGACATTGTTAAAAACTGTCTCAAATTGTTCTAAAGATAATTCTTGAGGAACTAAACCTATTCTTGATCTTGTTTCTCTGTAATCATCAATAATATCAAAATTATCTACACTAATTTTTCCCGAAGAAGGAGACACAATACCACAAATAATACTTATTAAAGTAGTTTTGCCTGCACCATTAGGACCTAGCATTGCAAAAATTTCTCCTTTATTAATATTTAAATTAATATTTTTTAAAGCATTGAAGCCATTATCATAAACTTTTGAAAGATCTTTAATAACTATTTGATTATCTGTCATTAAAACAAATATATAGCTATAAATTCCTTTAATACAATCGAGTAAAATTAAAACTTTTTAGCTTTAAAAACTATTAATGGTAAAAAAGTTGCAATTATAAAGGACAAAAATAATAATGATTGTGCTACAAAAGGTCCAAAAAGTTCTTTAGGCAAAAAGAGTCCAACTAATAAGCTTTTTGAAAAATCTGGTGATGGAAACATTAAAAAACCTCCAATTAATCCTACTATAATTGAAATATATGCAGTTTTTTCATTAATATTTTTATTATAAAAACTATAAAAAACAGTCAGTACAAAAGCACAACAAAATAAATCAGCCAATAAAAATAAATATAAAATATCTAATCCTTTAGATGCAATAATGAAAGTAATTAAAGATAAAAATAAAATTATATATTTAGAAAAATTTAAATAATTTGTTTTTTTATTTATATTAAAAGCTGCTTTACCATCTATTACAATTAAACTTGAAATTGCGTTTATCAAAGTATCAACTGTAGATATTGTTAATGCTAAACCAAGTGTTATCACAATTAAAGACAATATCTCTGTTTGTTCTTTTAGTAATAGTGTGAAAAATCCAAGATCAGGTCTTGTTGTTGGGTCAATTGAAAAAGCAACCATTCCAGAAAATCCCATATAAAAAACTATTGGTATAATTATAAAGAATGAAATAATTAAGCTGTTTCTCAAAGTTTCAAAATTTTTTGCAGCATAAACACGTTGCCAATTTCCTTGGTGAAACAAATTTGTTGCTGCAACAGCAATAAAAAAAGTTAAACCTGCTGTATAACTCGGTATATAGGATGAGCTCAAAAGATGAGGGTTTTTCTTTTTTATGTATTCGAAAGAAAATTCAGAGCCTGAGAATGAAGTTATATATGTTAAAGAAATTAGTAATAAAACTACGATAACAACCATTTGGATATTATCAGTAAATATTGAAGCTCTTAATCCTCCGTATAAAGTGTAAACTAGAGTAGATAATATGACAATTAGAGCAGTAATCCAAAGTTCCGTGCCAGAAATATAATTTATTAAAACTGCTATTGCTGTAACTTCAGCACATAAAAAAATAAACATATAAAAAATTGTCATTAGTAAAATAAGTTTGAATAAACTTTTTCCAAATTTTTTTCTCGTAAATTCAATTAAAGAAGACCCTTTTGGAAATTCTTTTCTAATTTTTTTTCCTAAATATATTAAGAAAAACATTGGGAAGGCTGTGCCTAATGAATAACCAATGATAGCTCCTATCCCTCCCCAAGTTGCAGCTGAAGCTGGTCCAAATAAAATCCATGCTCCAAGAGCTGAAGCAGTTAAACTTGTTGTTAAAGAAAATAACCCAATATTTCTATTTGCAGTTAAATAATTATTAAGACCTTGATATTTTTTTGAATTATATAGGCCTAATAAAACAAATATTAAACTAATAGTAATAACTAATATAAATGATGAAAATTGACTTAAAAAATGTGTCTTTTCCATTATTCTCCCTTTCTGAATTACCGGACAGGTTCTTAGGGTTTAATCTCAGTCTATTAGGACACCCCTTTTAAATTGTATTTATACTTTATTATCCATAATTTCAATCATACATTTAGTTGCATATTCACGCCACTCTTTAGAGCTTTTACCCTTAAGGTTATTAAGATGGTCTCGATTACTTTGAATATTATCTTTATGTTTTATTTTATCTTTTTCATCTAAATTTGCTTCCATGTTTACCAAATTTTTCTCCATGATTTTTATCCAATTATTTCCTAGCTCAATACATTTCAGATCATCTTTTTCATCGCAAATTTGTTTAAAAAAATTAAAGATTACATCATCTGTATTTATAGGATTGTTCATTTTTTTATTTAATTTTTTTTATTTGTTCTTCAGCATTTTTAATCGATTTTTCATAATCTAACGCCATCTGGTCAGCACAAATAATATCAATTTTTTCAATACCAAAAAAATTTAAAATAAATTTTAACCAAGGTGTAAGAAAATCTTCATTGCTATTCAATTTTGTTCCACCCGACGTAATTACTAAATATGCTCTTTTGTTTTTTAATAACCCTTCTCTTCTTCCGTTGGGCTTAAACCTAAATGTTTCACCCACTCTTGCTGCAAGGTCTGACCAAGCTTTTAAAGTGGCTGGAGGTCCATAATTGTAAATTGGAGCTGATATTATAATGACATCACTTTCTTTAAGTTCACGAACTAAAGTATCTGATAATTCAAACATTTTTTTATGATGTTCTGTTTGGTCTTTTTCTTCTATTTTCATTCCAGACTCTGTTAAACCGGATACAAAAACCATTTCATCATCTAAGTCTCTGTAAACAATCTCATCTTCAGGTTTTTTTATTTTATCTAATAATTTTTTAGCTAAAGCTCTAGATGTAGAACCTTCTTTTCTTGCACTTGAGTCTATTTGATAAATTTTCATTTCTATCCAAAATTTTGTAAGAATGGGAAAATATTTAATAAATAATATCCCAAAGCTTGTAATTGGTTAGTTAATATTAAAATACCTGTAATTAAAAGAATAATTCCACCTATTTTGGAAACTAAATTAATATTTTTTTTAAAATTTTTAGAAAATAACAAAAATTTTTGTATTAAATATCCTGATAAAATAAATGGTATAGCTAAACCCATAGAATAAAAAGTTAAAAGAAGAATACCTTTGTTTATACTTTCTTCTGTAGTAGCAAGTACTAATATAGAGCCTAAAATAGGACCTATACATGGTGTCCAACCAAAAGCAAAAGCCATACCAATTAAAATTGGACTATAAAAATTTTTTTTTGTATTTGTTTGTATTCTTTTTTCATAATTCAAAAACTTTAGATTTATAATCCCTATAATATGTAATGATAAAAGAGTTATTATCAAACCTGCAGCAATTCTTAACTCATAAGAATTTTGAAGTAAAACTTGACCTAGATAAGTTGATGCAGCACCAAAAATTATAAAAATAATTGAAAACCCTAAAGTAAATAAAATAATTGGAAAAAGGTTTACATTCTTTTTTTCAATTAATTCATTTAACGAACTTCCAGAAATATAGGAAATGTACCCTGGTATTAAAGGTAAAACGCATGGAGATAGAAAACTCACCAAACCTGCACCAAATGCTATAAACAATTCTATCATTACTTTTCTTTAATAACTTTTAATCTTTGTTGACCTAAATTATCTACACTTAATTTCATTTCATCACCTTCTTTAAGATATTGAGGTGGCTTCATACCCATTCCAACACCTGCTGGTGTACCTGTTGTTATAATGTCTCCTGGCATCAATGTTATAAATTGGCTTATATGGGATATAAGAAAATTAAAATTAAAAATCATAAGGCTCGTATTACCTGTCTGTCTTCTTTTACCATTTAAATCTAAAGATAAATTCAAATTAAATGGGTCTTTTATTTCATCTTTAGTTACTAAATAAGGTCCTAGAGGTCCGAAAGTATCGGCCGATTTACCTTTTACCCACTGACCTCCTCTATTCTTTTGCCACTCTCTTTCACTAATATCATTACAAATGCAATATCCTAAAATAAATTTCTGAGCATCATCTTCTTTAACATAGCGAGCCTTACTCCCAATAATAATTGCTATCTCAACTTCATGATCTAAAGAATTTGAAAATTTTGGGACCATTACATCGTCATTTGGTCCAACTATACAATTTGGAGATTTGTTAAATACGATAGGTTCTTTTGGAGCATCTGAGTTAGTTTCATCAGCATGAGCTTTATAATTTAAACCAATAGCAAAAAAATTTGCAGGTTTTGTTATACAGGAACCTATCCTTGAGTTGTTATCTATAATAGGTAGAGATTTTAAATCTGTTTTTTTAATTTTTTCTAAAATTTGAAAATTTAAAGTATCTGGGCCAAAATCATTTACTATTTTTGATAAATTTCTTATTTTATTCTCATTATCAAGAATTGCTGGCAACTCTTTACCTGACTCACCAACTCTCAATAATTTCATTTAATTAACCCTTGATACCTAGGTGGGTATATTTCACGTTTAAATAATCTTTAATAGCATTAGATCCACCTTCTCTTCCATAACCACTTTGTTTAATACCTCCAAAAGGTGCCTCAGCAATGGCGACAACTCCTGTGTTAACTGCTACAGATCCAGTTTCTAATTGTTCAGATGCTAAATGAGCTTTCTCCATAGAATTTGTGCAAACGTAACTACACAATCCAAGTTCATGATTATTTGCTCTTTCAATCACTTCATCAAACGATTTAAAGGAAAGCATAGGCACAAGTGGTCCAAAAGGTTCTTCTTTCATTATCGTAAAATCGTCTTTAACATCATCAAATATTGTTGGTTCATAAAAAAAACCTTTATTAAATCCTGCAGGTCTTTTTCCTCCCAATAATACTTTTGCTCCTTCTTTTATAGTTTTTTCAACTAAAGCTTCGACTTCATTTAATCTTTTTTGTGTTGTCAATGGGCCCAGTTGAGTACCAGGATCCATACCGTTGCCAATTTTTAATTTTTTTGTTTTTTCTAAAAATAGATTTACAAATTCATCTTTCTTTTTTTCGTGAATATAAAATCTATTTGGAGAAATACAAACTTGACCATTATTTCTAAATTTTGCTGCAATTGCTATATCTGATGCTTTCTTAATATCAGCATCATCAAAAACAATAAATGGGGAATGGCCAGATAGTTCCATTGTTACTCTCTGAACTTTATCTGCTGCTTGTTTTAAAATTAATTTACCTACCCTTGAAGATCCTGTTATTGATATCTTTTTTACAATATCAGAAGCAATTAATTGTTGAGCAATACTTGGAGGATCTCCAGACAATAAATTTACAACACCAGGAGGAACTCCACATTCATTACAAATATCCACTATTTCCATAACTACTCCTGGAGTAATTACATCTGGTTTTATTATAACTGAACAACCTGCTGCAAGAGCTGTAGAAATTTTTCTAGCTGATAAAACTGCTGGAAAATTCCAAGGAGATAAGGCTGCAACTACTCCAACTGGTTGATAATAAACATGTACCCTTGTATCTTCAAATCTACTTTCTACAGTTTGACCATAAATTCTTTTTGTTTCTTCAGCATTCCATTCAAAAATATCTGCAGCTCCATTAATTTCTCCTTTAGCTTCCGCTAAAGGTTTTCCAACCTCTAATGTCATCCATTTTGCAAGAACATCCTGCTTTTCTCTCATCTTATCTGCAATACTTCTAATAATATATGATCTTTGCCATGGAGTAGTTTTTTTCCAAACTTGTAGTCCTTTTTCAGCTGATTGTAATGCTGCCTCTACATCTTTTGATGTAGCTTTTGATGCATATCCTAAAACTTCTTCATTTGCAGGATTAATTACTTCGTAAGTTCCTTTATCTGAGGATTGCTGCCATTTGCCATTAATAAATTGTCCAAATTTTTCGTACATATTTTTTAATTTAGCATTACTTGTGGTTGTGTCTACTATGCATTTTTTACTGATTAAATCTTTTTCTAAAAATGATAGTCTATTTGCAAAAAGAAAGGAGTAAATATGAAGTTTGTTGTATTAGGCAAGTATTCAACACAAGGTCTTGCTGGTTTCGTAAAAAACCCTTCTGATAATAGACAAGAGGCTGCAAAAAAGATAACTGAAGCTGCTGGTGGAAAACTTTTAGAAATGATGACTCTAAGAGGAGCATATGATTTCATTGCTATTATTGAAGGATCAGATTTTGAAACTATGGCAGGAATGAAAATGTTGATGCAATCAACTGGAACTATTGAAGATATGAACATCATGGAAGCTGTTGACTTCAATAAAGCTGCGGAAAAAGCAGCAAAAGCTGCATCTGCTTACAGACCAGTTGGTAAATAATTTGTAACTTGGAAATTCTTAGACTAGAAGTTAGTAATTTTTTTTATTAAGATTAATTATAATAAAAAAATATGCTTAAAGATAGTTTTGGTAGATCATTTCCCTATATTAGACTTTCAATTACAGATGTTTGTAATTTTAAGTGTGGATATTGTTTACCTAATGGTTATCAAGTAGACAAAAGTGATAACAGAAAATTTCTTCACTTAGAAGAAATAAGACGTTTAGCCAAAGTTTTTTCAAAATTAGGTGTATGCAAAATAAGATTAACTGGTGGAGAACCTACTGTTAGAAAAGATTTTTTTGAAATAATTAAAATATTAAAACACGAAGCTGGTATCAAAAAAGTTGTAATCACAACTAACGGTTATCATTTAGATGAAAAAGCAAAAATGTTAGTCGATAGTGGTTTAAATGGTATCAATATAAGTATTGATAGCCTTGATAGAAATACTTTTAAAAGTATTACAGGTCACAATCGATTACCAGAAATTTTAAAAGGAATTAACAATCTACAGGATTTAAATTTTCAAAATATTAAAATAAATGCAGTTCTTTTAAATGGTGTTAATGCTTCCGAAAAAGATTTTAATTCTTGGGGAGAATTTATAAAAGATAATAAAGTAGATTTTAGATACATTGAATTGATGCAAACTGGAGATAATTTAGATTACTTTAAAAGATATCATGTATCTTCAAAAATTTTCAAAGATTACTTAAATAAAAATAATTGGATTTATCAAACTTTGGGTAAAGATGCTGGGCCATCCCTAAATTATATCAATCCAGAATATAAAGGTAAGTTTGGAATTATAGCTCCTTACTCTAAAGATTTTTGTAGAAGTTGTAACCGTTTAAGAATTACATCTAGAGGTGATCTGAGACTATGCTTGTTTGGAAATACAGGAATAAGTATTAGGCACTTATTACAAAAAGATGATCAAACTGAAGAATTGCAAGATCTAATAATGGGACAAATGAAATATAAAAAAGAGTCTCATTATCTAGAACTTGGTGAGACTGGTTTAACTAAAAACTTATCTACTACTGGTGGTTAATGTCAAAACTGAAAATTATAAATCAAGAGGAACTTAAAGATTGGGCAAAAGAGATTTTTAAAAAAAATTCTTTTAATATGGTGGATGTTTCCTCAAAAAAAGAAACCTTTCGTAGAGCATTAGCCTCAGGTAAAATTTATGTAGGAAAAGAAGTTTTCGATTTAATAAAGAATAAAAAAATGCCCAAAGGAGATCCAATTACATTAGCTGAGGTTTCAGCGGTATTAGGTGTAAAGAAAACAAGTGAATTAATTCCTTTATGCCACCCACTTCCAATTGATCACACTGCTACTAAAATAATTATGAATGAAATTGATAATTCATTGGAAGTTTTTTGTGTAGTTTCAGCAGTTGCAAAAACTGGTGTTGAGATGGAAGCTATCATGGGTGTTAACACTGCATTAATAACTATTTATGATTTAAGTAAAATAGTAAATCCACATCTTAAAATAGATAATGTAAAATTATTAATTAAAGAAGGTGGAAAAAGTGGATTGTGGACTAATCCAGATGGGTTGCCTGAATTTTTAAAAAATATTTTTTAATCTCTAAATGTCTGTTCATCTAAGTTCTCAAAAAATTATTCAAGATTGGATTGATTACAATAATCATATGAATGTTTCATATTATCTTTTTATATTTAACAAGTATGGCGACGATATTCTAGCAGATCTTTTTAAAATGGGAGAACATTCGGCAAAAACTACTGGTATGAGCACTATGATCGTAGAAACTCATATAACATATCATAAAGAACTAAAACTAAATGATGAAGTAAATATTATTTTAACCTATTTTAATCATGATAATAAAAGACTTCAGTATAAAATGGAAATGATCCATAAAGATAAAAAATATCTAGCATCTTCAATTGAAGTTTTATCTTTGTATGTGGATCTTAATGAGAGAAAAGTTGCAGAATTTGAAGAAGAAAAAGTCAAGTTAATGGATGATTTTATTGATAAAAATAAATCTCAATTTAATTATGAAAATTTAAAGTTTTCATCTAAACTAAAAAAATGAAAAAGATTATATTAATTTTATTACTATTTGTTTTTAATACTAGTGTGGCTAAAGCTGATATTGCATCAGGATTTGAGGACAATACAAATTTCAAAAATAAGGAAGATGAATTTAATTTGTGGTTGAGAGATAATGGTCATAAACAATACTTAAACTTTGAACCTAGAAAAATCTGCAAAGATGAAGCAAAAGGAAGTAATGTTTGGTATATAAACAAATGTAACGAATTTGAGGGATCAAATAATTTAAAAATAAAATTTTATAAAGACAGATGGCAAGTTCGTCCTAATGCTGAACCTAACAGGGACACATTAATTTATTATTTATGGAAAACTATTAATCATCCTTATACAGGTCAATTTCATATATATGACATAAAGCCTTCAAAAAATCCTTTTGAATTTAAAAAAGATTTAAGAGCAGATGAGTCTGTTAAAGCGGAATTAAAAGAATCAGCAATACTTAGCTACTTACGTTTTGAAGGAGACAAAATTGTAATAGATGAAATGTCCCCCAAAGAAAGATTGGGAGAATTCATTGATGACACTACAAAATTTCGCTCTAACTCAGTTGGCAAAAGTATGATCGGATTGCTTGCAGGTCATGCAGTCTGTGGGGGTTATATTGACAGCATTGACTCAAAATTGAACGATTGGCCTATGATTCAAAACACTCTTTATCATAATCAAAAACTAATAGATCTTTTAAATATGAATACAGGAGATCACAAAATTGTTACTGATGTTGCGATGTGGAATGGTGAAAGTAATGATGATGAAAATCTAGCTTATTACATGGTTATGATGAAAGATAAAAAAGGATCTAAACCTAAATATAATTATCATGGGTTATTACCAAATGTAGTTTTTAATTACATAAAGTATAAAACAGGAGATCAGTTTGAAAAGTTTTTAGAAGATGTTTTTCAAAAACATATAAAAATTAAAAATAGTGTTATCTTTTTTAAACACAGAGATATGCCTGATGAGGGAAGAGCGAATTCTATGTTTTATGCAGATAGATACGATTATTTAAGAATTGCAAAAAGTATCATGGATGATTACCAGAATGATACGTGTGTTGGTAAATACTTTAAGGATCTCCATGAAAGAAGAATAAAGAAAAAAACTACATCAGAATTTAGAGACCCACCTTACAATCCATCAAAGGCATATGCAGGTTACTTTCATATGGAATATAAAGGTATAGAGAATAGAGTTGTATTTGGAATGAGTGGTTATGGAGGAGTCTCTATATTAATTGCTCCTGAAACATCTACAATTACTGTTATCAATTCTTTACATTATAGTGGTAAAAAGAAATCTAAATTTAGATATGATGAACGATTACTTTCAATTACTCCAATCAAAGATGGCATTTAATTAAATTCAGTGAAAATTATATTAGAACTATTCGGAGCTAGCAGAGATTTCAGTGATAACAATCATTTAGAATTAAATGTAAAAGATCAAGCTTCTGTTGAAGATTTAAGAAATGAAATCATTAAATATATAGATAAAAATTTTAGTGGAAATGAAAACTTCATTAAAGTTGTAAAATCTTCAGCTTTTTGTTCAGAAAATAATAAAATAATTAGCGACAATTATAAAATCACAAAAGATCAAAAGATTGGTATTATACCTCCTATCGGAGGAGGTTAATGCTTCATACAAAAATAGTAGACTCTAAAAAAGAAAAGATACTTACTTCAAGTGCTGAAAAATTTATAAAAGACTCAAAATTTGGAGCATCAATTTATTTTTTAGGAACTGTAAGAAATATCAATGACAATAAAACAGTCACTGGAATTACTTATGACAGTCATGATGAAATGGTTATTAAAAGTTTTGAGGAAATTTATAATGAAGCAGATCAAAAACTAGATATTAACGATAAAGCAGTATTTATTGAACATGCTAAGGGTCATTTAAAATTAGGTGAGATAAGTATTATTATCGCAGTTGCTTGTAAACATCGTGATCAAGCTTATGTGCTTTCAAGATATATAATTGAGGAAATAAAAAAAAGATCACCTATTTGGAAAAAAGAACATTATGAAAATGAAGAAAGTGAGTGGTTAAAAGGAAATCCAATAGCTAATGAAAAAATTTAAATATTCAGAAATTACTCCAGAAACAATTTATGATAAAAGAAGATCTTTTATTAAATCTATGGGTTATGGTTTGAGTACTATTGCTTTAAGTTCAGTTCCTTTAATTAATGCTAAAGCCAGTAATTCAAATGAGCCAACTAGCTATCAGGACATAACCACATATAATAATTACTATGAGTTTGGCACTGGCAAGAGTGATCCGCACAGAAGAGCAAAAAATTTTACTACAAGACCTTGGAATATTAAAATTGAAGGTGAAGTTGAAAAATCTTTAGAACTTCCAATTGAAGAAATTCTAGCTATTAAATCTGAAGAAAGAATTTTAAAATTAAGATGTGTTGAAGGTTGGTCAATGGTAATTCCATGGTTAGGTTTTTCATTAAGTGAATTATTAAACAAAGTAGAGATTAAACCTTCTGCAAAGTTTGTTGAATTTGAAACAGTTTATAATCCTGAGGAAATGGTTGGCCAAAGATATCCTGTTTTAAATTGGCCATACATCGAAGGTTTAAGAATTGATGAAGCAATGCATCCTCTTACAACTGTTGTAACAGGTTTATATGGTAAACCTTTGCCAAATCAAAATGGAGCTCCTCTAAGAATATTCATTCCATGGAAGTATGGATTTAAAAGTGCGAAATCAATTGTAAAAATTAGATTAACTAAGAATATGCCAAACACTGCCTGGAAAAATGCTTCACCAAGAGAATATGGTTTTTATTCAAATGTAAATCCTGAAGTTGATCATCCAAGATGGTCTCAAGCAACTGAAAGAGTAATCGGAGAAAGTATATTAGCTCCAAGAATAAAAACTTTAATGTTCAATGGTTATGGAGATGAAGTAGCTAATCTTTATAGCGGTATGGATTTAAAAAAAAATTATTAAAGTAAATTGAGAAACTATTTTAAGCCTGCTGTTTTCTTTTTATCACTTTGGCCAATTTACATAATTACTTATCAATTATTTAATAATAAATTAGGTCCTGAACCAGTCGATAGGATCATAAATCATTTTGGAGAATGGACTTTGATCTTTATTCTTTTAACTCTTTCAATGACACCACTTAGAAAAATTACAAAATCATTAGAATGGATTAAATTTAGGAGAATGCTTGGACTGTTTACCTTTTTTTATGCATCGATACATATGCTTAGTTATGTTGGACTTGATTATAGATTTGATTTTGAACCATTAATTAATGATGTCTTAAAAAAGAAATTTGTATTTATTGGTTTCTCTGCTTGGCTTTTATTAATACCATTAGCAATTACTTCATCAGATAAAATGACAAAACTTTTAAAACAAAATTGGAAAAAACTTCATAGGTTAGTTTATGTAATCTCAATTTTTGGAGTATTACACTTTATTTGGTTATCCAAAACGATATTCTTTAAACCACTTATTTTTTTAATAATTTTAATTATTCTTTTACTTTTTAGAATTAACTTTAATAAATCAAGTTCTAAAATCTGAGGCTATATCAAAGTCTTTAAAAGATTTAACACTACTTGTTTTAATAAACTTTGTTCTATTCTTAAGTCTTTTAACCATAAATTTTGCACCAAATTTACCTTTAATATTTTTAAATTTCTTTGTAAGTGAAATATCAAAACCAATCGGATTACCTATCTTATTCTTAAACCTTAAGACATGGACTAGATATATTTTTGATTTAATTGATTTATAAATCTTATTAATATCTGATGTCTTAATAAATGGCATATCTGATTGAATGATAATAAATCCTTTATCATTTCTAGATACTTTTTTTAAACCAGCTTTAATTGATGATGCCATACCTTTTTTATAATTTTTGTTATAAATAAAAATATTTTTTTTGTTTTTTTTAATAATTTTTTTTACTTCTTTATGTTGATGACCAAGAACAATGATGACTTTATTAACTTTGCTTTTGTGTAATGCATTTAATGAATGATTTATTAAAGGTATTTTTTTATATAACTTAATTAATTTATTTTCAGATTTTAATCTCTTAGATTGACCGGCGGCAAGCAAAATTGCTTTAATCATTTTTTGTAAGTTTCCGAAACTAATTGGGCTATAATTGATAATGCTATCTCGGGTGCAGATCTTCCACCTAACTTAATTCCAATCGGCCCATGAATTGAATTAATTTGATCATCACTAAAACCTGCTTCTTTTAATCTTTGACATCTATTCTCATGAGTTTTTTTACTTCCAAGAGCGCCTATATAATAAAATTTTTTATTTAAAGCATGTTGTAACGCAGGATCATCAATTTTTGGATCGTGAGTTAAAGCTATTAAAGCTGTATTTTCATTTGTTTCAATTTCTTTGAAAGCTTCATCCGGCCATTTGTTGATTATTTTCATATCAGGAAATCTTTGTTCAGATGCGAAATAACCTCTAGGATCAATTATAGAAATTTCAAAATTTAAACTCTTTGCAAAATCTACCAGGTATTGTGCAATATGAACTGCTCCAACCACAATTACTTTTATTGGTAATATGTATGTCTCAACAAAAATTTCAGAATTTTCAATTACTCCATTTTTTTTTGATTTAAAAAATTCATTAATTTGATTTAAATAAACATGCATTTCTTTACTTAATGGTTTATCTTTTTCAAAAATTTCACTCTCTCCAGTTTTAAGATTAGTAATTATTGCAAATTCAGATTTATTTTTCTTTTTTTCAATAATTGATTTTAATGTTTGTAATTTCATTAATTAACTTGTTCTAAATAGACGGCGATTTCTCCACCACAAGCAAGGCCTACTTCCCAGGCACTTTCGTTTGAAACTTTAAATTCTATTTTTTTACAAGGTTTATTGTCTTTAATAAGACCAATGCATTCTCTTACAACTGCTGACTCTACACATCCTCCTGAAACAGAACCTGAGAAGTCTCCCTTCTCATTAACTATCATTCTACTACCAACTTGTCTTGGAGAAGATCCCCAAGTTTGAATTACTGTAGCTAGGACAACTTTTTGATTAGCTTTTACCCAATCGTGTGCTTCTTCTAGGATTTTTTCATCAAATGAGTTTTTCATTTGATGAAATATAAATCTTAACTAACAAGCTTCAACAGCTTTTTTTGCATATAGTGACACAAGATTAGCTCTGTATTCTGCAGAAGCATGCATATCAGAATTCATTCCTGATGATTTAACATTCATACCTTCAATTGCAGAAGCTGAAAAGCTAGAGCTTAATTTCTTTGATAAATCTTTATCAATATAAACACTTGATTTGGCACCAGTCACAGCAACATTTACATCTTTTTTATGCTTTGCAACAAAAACACCAATAATTGCATATCTAGATGCTGGATTAGGATGCTTTTGATAATCAGCTTTTTCTGGAATTTGAAACTCTACAGCTTCAACTAACTCACCACTTTTCAAAGCTGTTTCAAACATTCCTACAAAAAATTTTTCTGCATCTATTTTTCTTTTGTTAGTATGAATAACTGCATTAAGCGCCATACAAGCAGACGGATAACAAGCTGAGGGGTCATTGTTTGAAATTGATCCACCAATTGTACCTCTATTTCTTACTTGTGCATCACCAATATTTCCAGCTAATTTAGCTAAAGCAGGAATAGCTTTTTTAACATCTTTTGAAGTAGCAACCTCTACATGTTTTGTTGTTGCACCTATTGTTACTGATTTTCCACTTACTTTAATGCCCGATAGTTTTTTGATATTTTTAATATCAATTACATCTTTATAACTTGCCAACCCTAGCTTCATAGAAGGAATAGTTGTCATTCCTCCAGCTAAGAAGGCAGAACTAGAAGAGGCTAATTTAGAAGCATCTTTAACATCTTTTGGTGCGTGATAATTAAATGATTTCATAATTTTCCTCCTATGCTGCTTTAGCGTTAGATTTTTTCATTGATTTACAAGCCTTCCAAACTTTTTCAGCTGTAGCTGGCATTGAAATTTCTTGACCACCTAATGCATCTATTACTGCATTCATAACTGTTGGTGGTGAAGCGATAGCACCTGCTTCTCCACAACCTTTAACTCCAAGTGGGTTAGATGTTGCATGAGTGCAAGTGAAACCTAAATTAAACTCTGGAAAATTATCTGCTCTTGGCATTGTATAATCCATATATGAAGCTGTCATTAACTGACCTGTTTCATCATACTGAGTATTTTCGTGTAAAGCTTGACCTATACCTTGGGCAATTCCCCCATGAACTTGTCCTTCAACAATCATTGGGTTTACTATTCTTCCAAAATCATCAACTGCAGTATATTTTTCAACTTTTACATTTCCAGTATCAGGATCAATTTCTACTTCACAAATATGTGAACCTGCTGGAAATGAGAAGTTTGCAGGATCAAAAAATGAAGACTCAATTAAACCTGGTTCATCACCTTCTGGAATTGGTGATTTCATTTCATCTCTTTGACCTGGTAAATAACAAGCAAAAGCAACCTCACCAATTGTTTTTTTCTTATTAGATTTTAGAGCTACAAACTCTCCATCCTTGAATTCAATTTCATCTTCATTAACCTCAAGCATTTTAGCTGCAACTCTTTTGCCTTTAGCAACAATCTTTTTACAAGCATTAACGATTGCAATACCACCAACAGTTAATGATCTAGAACCATAAGTACCCATTCCAAATGTTCCTTTATCAGTATCACCGTGAACTACATCAATATTTTCCATTGGCACACCCAACTCATCTGCAGCTATTTGTGCAAAAGTGGTATCGTGACTTTGTCCGTGACTGTGAGCTCCAGTAAATACTGAAATTTGACCTGTTGGATTAAATCTTACTTCAGCAGATTCCCAAAGACCAACTCCGCATCCTAAAGACATAACAGCAGCTGATGGTGCAATACCACAAGCTTCAAAATAAGATGAAACACCTATTCCTCTTAATTTTCCATTAGCTTCAGATTGTTTTCTTCTTGCTTCAAAGCCAGAATAATCTGCCATTTGTTTTGCTTTTTCTAGTCCAGCAACATAGTCACCAGAGTCAACTGTGTGAACTAAAGTTTGCTTAAATGGAAACTGAGTTGGAAAGTTTTTCATTCTAATTTCAGTTTTATCCATACCTAATTCCATTGCAGCTTTTTCAACTAATCTTTCAATTGTATAAGTTGCTTCTGGTCTTCCGGCACCTCTATATGCATCAACTGGTGCAGTGTTAGTATACACAGCTTTAACATTAGAGTATGCAGCAGGAATTACGTAAACACCTGTTGCACAAGGACCAAATAAATAAGTTGGAGTAACTGTTCCAAATACTCTTGCATAGGCTCCTAGATTTGCAATTGTTTCATTTTTAAATCCTAAAAACTTACCTTCATTAGTCACAGCAAGTTCTGCATGAGTAACATGATCTCTTCCATGAGTATCTGTTAAGAAAGATTCTGTTCTCTCTGCAACCCATTTAATTGGTCTTTCAATTTTTTTTGAAGCCCAACTACAAACTATTTCTTCATTGTAAACATTAATTTTAGATCCAAATCCACCACCTACATCTGGAGCAACAACTCTTAATTTGTTTTCTGGTGCAACACCCCCAAACGCTGACATAACTAATCTTGATAAGTGAGGGTTTTGACTTGTTGTATATAAAGTGATTTCTTCTGAGGCTGTATTGTAATCAACTACACATGCTCTTGGCTCCATTGCATTAGGAACTAATCTATTATTGATTAAATCTACTTTAATAATTTTATCAGCTTTAGCGAAAGCTTCATCAACTGCTTTTCTATCACCAAGCAACCAATCATAACAAAGGTTTTTATCTACACCATCATGAATAGCATCACTCTTCATTGCTTCAGCGGGATCTACTACAGCTTTTAAAACTTTGTAATCAACTTTAACTTTTTCAGCACCTTCTTTAGCATCATCTAAAGTTTCTGCAAAGACAACTGCTATTGGTTCACCCACGAAATTAGCAACATCTTTAGCCAATGGGGGATTTGCAGGAACTTTCATTTCTGAGCCATCTTCACTTCTAATTGCCCATCCAGCAATTAGACCACCAATTTTATCTTCAGCAATTTCTTTTCCAGTAAGAACTCCAACTACACCTGATGACTTTAAAGCTTTTGAAGTATCTACACTTTTAATCTTTGCTCTTGCATGCGGAGATCTTACAAATACAGCATATGTTTGATTTGCTATATTAATATCTGCTGTATATCTTCCTTTTCCTTGTAAAAATCTTGTATCTTCTTTTCTTTCTACTCTAGATCCAACTAAACTTGCCATTTTTTATTTCCTCCTTTTTTTAAATTACATTTTTGTTGCAGCTTCTTTAACTGCAGCAACTATATTTTGATAACCTGTGCATCTACAGATATTACCCTCTAACCATTCTCTAATTTCTTGATCACTTGGATTTTTTTTTGTTTGTAAAAGATCAACTGCACTCATCACCATACCTGGTGTACAATACCCACATTGTAATCCATGAGTTTTTTTGAATGCTGCTTGCATTGGATGAAGTTTTCCATCTTTAGCTAGGCCTTCAATTGTTGTTACTTTTGATCCTTCAATATCAGCAGCTAAAGTAGAACAACTTTTAATAGATTTTCCATCTACGTGAACAACGCATGCACCACATTGGCTTGTATCACATCCAACGTGTGTACCTGTTAAATTTAAATTATCTCTTAAAAAAACTGATAAAAGGGTATGGTCTGGAACTTCTTTACTGACCTTTTTACCATTTACTTCTAATGTGACTTTAGTCATTTCATGTCCCCCTAATTAATAATGAATTACATCATAACTGTATTTAAGAAGCAAACATAAATTAAATTATAATTCTACTTTTACGTGAATCATCTAATAATTATTAAATTAAAATAAGGCTTTTATAATATTAGAAAAATTAAGATTGCCGCAGTTAAAATAACCGTTGAATAAATAAGAATTTTTTGATTTGGTTTTTTCTTATTTACAGTTTGATCTTTAGTACTTTTTTCACTTTCAACAATATCTTCTTTAGTTTCATTGTTATCCTCTGAAATTAACTTAGAAAATTTGCCAAAAAATATATCTGCCATTTTTTTTGCAGTCATGTCAATTAATCTTGAGCCGACTTGTGCAATTTTTCCACCAACATTTGCTTGTACTTCATAAATTAGTTTAGTTCCATTTTGATAATCTTCTAATTTTACTGTTGCTTCTCCAGAAGCAAACCCGACAGGGGAATTTCCTGAACCAGATATTTTATAACTATTTGGTGGATCAAGATCTCCTAATTCAATATCACCTGTAAAACTAGCATTAAAGGGTCCAATTTTATTTGTAGCTTTAGCAGTAAATTCTGTATCCGTATTTTTTATAAATTCTTCACACCCAGGGATTGCTTGTTTTAGTATTTCAGGGTCATTTAATGCTTCCCAAACTTTTTGTTTTTCTAAATTAATTTGATATGATCCTGATAATTTCATAAGTTAAATAAAACCCTAACATATAAAATTATGGATGATAATACAAAAAAAGAATTACAATCAGCAGCATTTGAAAGATTGATTGAACATTTAAGAGAAAGAAAAGATGTTCAAAACTTAGATCTAATGAATTTAGCTGGTTTTTGTAGAAACTGTTTATCAAAATGGTATCGAGAAGAAGCTGAAAAAAAAGGTATTACTATTACAGATCCTGATGCAAGAGAACATGTGTACGGGATGCCTTATTCAGAATGGAAAGAGAAATATCAAAAATAATTATTTTTCTTTTAATCTTGGAAAAAGCTCCACAAAGTTACATGGCTTGTGGTTAATATCCAGTTGATGTTTTAAAATTCCATCCCAAGCATCAGTTACACCACCAGACGATCCTGGTAATGCAAAAATATATTTACCATTTGATAAAACAGCACAAGCCCTTGATTGAATTGCTGAGGTACCAACTGTTTTCAGGCTGATAGTTCGAAATACTTCGCCAAAACCAGTAATATGTTTGTCAGCAATTTCTTCTAAAGCTTCAGGTGTTATATCCCTACCTGTAAGGCCAGTTCCTCCAGTGGTAATAATTACATCTATTTTTTCATTATTAAGCCACTCTTTTAAAATTAGAACAATTTCAGTCTTTTCATCTTTACATATTTTTCTATCTAATAAAAAATGATTAGCTTCTTTAATTTTTTCTACTAAGATTGAGCCAGATTTATCATTATCAAATGTTCTAGTATCTGTTACAGTCAATAGTGCAATGTTAACCCTCATAATAAATTTTTAATATGATTATATTATCAATATTATTTTTTATAACAGCTATTTTATACTCAAGTGTTGGATTTGGAGGAGGATCTACATATTTAGCACTATTGCTAATCTGGGATATTCCTTATTATATTCTTCCAATAATAGCCTTGCTTTGTAACATTATTGTTGTTTCAGGAAACTCATTTAATTATATTCGTGCGGGAAATCATAATGTTAAACTGTTAATTCCTTTCTTAATTGGATCAATTCCTTCAGCTTTTATAGGAGGAACGCTATTAATTGATAAACAAATTTTTGAAATCTTATTATTTATAGTTTTATCTATTTCTGGTTTTTTATTATTAATGAATAATAAATCATATGAGAATCAAAGAATAATTATAAAAAAAATACATTTTTTGATTTCTTTAATGATTGGATCAATTTTAGGCCTTGTATCAGGAATAGTTGGTATTGGTGGTGGAATCTTCTTAAGCCCCATACTATTATTATTAAAAGCTGATAAGCCTAAAATTATAGCTACCACTGCTTCGTTGTTCATCCTTATCAACTCAATCTCTGGAATATTAGGACAATTTACAAAAGAAATAGTTTTGAATGAAATCATAAACTATTGGGCTTTGTTTGTATTTGTTCTAATTGGTGGTTTTGTGGGAAATTATATTAATCTTAAAATTTTATCAAATAGAGTACTTGCAATAATAACTTCTTTATTGGTTATTTTTGTTGCTATCAGAATGGGGTATAAAATAATTAATAATATATGAAAAATCTTAGAGAACTAACAGTTGTTATTTTAACCTATAACACTCCAAAAAAAATACTTTTTGATTGTATTAGATCTATTGACAAAAATGTAAATATTCTAATTGTTGAAAATTCAAAAAACTTTGAATATCAGGATACTTTTATTAAAGAGTTTTCAAATATTAAAATAATCTGCACTGGTGAAAATTTAGGATACGGTAAAGGGAATAACTTTGGTATTAAAAATTCCACAACTGAATATGTTTTAATCCTAAACCCAGATACAATCTGTGATAAAAAGTTTTTTTCCCATATTATTACTGTAATAAATGAGGCAAAAGACTTTGCTATAATAGGTTGTCAGTATTTAATTGATAAAAATTTTATGCCTGCAGGTTTTTTTGATAAAAAAAAAAATAAAGAATTTATTCAAGATTTTAAAGATAATAAGACTGAGTCTCTTTCTAGGGTTGAATGGGTAACAGGTTGTTCAATGATACTAAATTTAAAACAACTTAATAATAAAGATATTTTTGATGAAAATTTTTTTTTATATTTTGAAGAGTTTGATTTATGTAAATCACTTATAAAAACAAGTAAAAAAATTTATACATCTAGTCTATTAAAAGTACACCATTTAGGTTTTAAAAGTTCTTTAAGTGAAAATGAAAATGAAAATTTTAATAAAATTAATATAAAAGATTGGCACTATATGTGGTCAAGTTTTTATTTTTATAAAAAAAATTACAGCTTCATTTATGCTCTTAAAAAACTTTCAGGAAAATTTCTAAAATCTTTTTTTAAAATGATTTTTTATTCAATTACTTTTCAAAAAAAACTCAAAGATAAATATTTATTTAGATTTTTAGGACTATTAAATTCTATTTTAAATCGACCATCTGATTTTAGAGGTTAGATTAAATTGTAATTATTTTGCTTTTTTAACAAAGTAAATTCCAATAACTACCGCTAGTAGAGAAATTAAAATTTTTAGAGTTATCAATTCTTTTAAAAAAATATAACTTAAGATTGTACCAAATATTGGAATTAAATAGGAAACTTGAGATTGGAAAATCAAGCCATTTTTTACCAAAATCCGAAATCTTAATAACCAAGCAATTCCTGTTGACACTAATCCTAAATAGATAACTGATATAGTAGAGTCTAGTCTTGGATTAATATTCCATGGTTGTTCAATAAGACTTACCAAAGGAATTAAAATGATAACCGCCCAAATTAATATAGATCCTGTTACATTTTCATTTTTTTTTTTACTAATTTTTAAAGTTAAAACTCCTCCAATTACATAGCAAGTAGAACCAAGAAGAATCAACAATGCTGATAAAAAATTGTTATCATCAATTAATAGATTGTCTGAAAATAAATATAGTATTCCAGAAAAACCAATTAAAATTCCAACAGTTTTTGTAAAATTAAATTTTTCATTTTTTGTATAAAAATGTCCTAAAATTGTAGAACTTAAAGGAGTTGTAGACATTAAAATCGCTGCCAAATTACTTTGGACAGATTTTATTCCATAAGCAATTAAAAAAAATGGTGCAACTAGATTAATAAACCCTATTATTGCAAACCAATACCAATCCTTAGAAAAAGCTTCGATTTTAATATTCTTATAATAACAAAGTAACAAGACTGGAATTGCTCCAAAAAAAACTCTGAGAAATGCAATTGTTATAGGTCCAAAAGAATAAGTTGCTATTTTTATATTAAAAAAAGCTGAAGCCCAAATTAATGCTAGTAAAACTAACAATATATAATCTAATAATTTTGGTTGTCTCATTCTATTATGTCTTTAGTTGAACCATTTGTAATTTTGAGTAAATCTTTAAAATTCATTTTAAATACACAATTAGGATGCCCAGCTGCTGCAAAGAGATTGGTAAATCTTTCAAGAGATTTATCTATTAAAATATCAATTTTATTAATATGACCAACTGGTGAAACCCCACCAATAGTATATCCAGTAACATTTTTAACATCATCAGCTGTAGCTAATGAAATGTCTTTTATATTTAATACCTTTCTGAACTTATTAACTGAAACTTTTTTATCACCCGCTACTAAACACAACTTATAAGAATTTTCAGTTTTAAAAAGTAAACTTTTAACGATAGCTCCAACCTCACAACCTAAAGATGAAGCAGCTTCTAGCGCTGTTCTTGCAGAAGTGTCTAAAATAATCACTTTTTGAGTTTGATCAAAATTTTTTAATAATCTTTCAACTCTTTTCACTGGCTCTTTATCTAATAAAGTCATTATTCAACTTTTAATTGTTAGTTATTTTAAACATTTAATTATACAATTATGTGAAAATTGCATAGGTGTTATTAAGTAAAAGAGCATTATTTAACAGTCTTTTTTTGTTAATACAACGTTCAGATTTATAAAGGAGAGAAAATGAGTGCTAAAGATGTTATAAAATTTATAAAAGATAAAGAAGCGGAGTTTGTTGATTTAAGATTTACTGACCCAAGAGGTAAATTACAACATCTGACTATGGATTCTACAGTGGTAGATGAAGATATGTTAAAAGATGGAGTTTTTTTTGATGGTTCATCTATAGCTGGTTGGAAAGCGATTAATGAGTCAGACATGATTTTAAAACCAGATACTTCAAGATTTTTTTTAGATCCTTTTACCTCACATAATACTGCTGTGCTTTTCTGTGATATTTTAGATGCTGTAAAGAAAACTCCTTATGAAAGAGATCCAAGAGGTGTAGCTAAAAAAGCTGAAGAATACTTAAAAGCTTCAGGTGTAGGTGATAAAGCATTTTTTGGTCCCGAACCTGAATTTTTTGTTTTTGATGATGTTAGAATTAAAAATGATATGAATGAATGTGGATTTAAAATTGACAGTAAAGAAGGTCCATATAATTCTGGAAAAGAATATGAGAACGGTAATATGGGTCACAGACCTCCAGTAAAAGGTGGTTATTTTCCAGTCCCTCCAGTAGATAGCGAGCAAGATATGCGGGGCGAATATCTAAAAAATTTAAAAGAAGTTGGAATAAAAGTTGAAAAACATCACCATGAAGTAGCTCCAAGTCAACATGAACTTGGTATGTACTTTGGAACATTAGTTAATCAGGCTGATAACGTTCAGTTATACAAATATGTCGTGCAAATGGTAACACACTCATTTGGGAAAACTGCAACTTTTATGCCTAAGCCAGTTGCTGGTGATAATGGATCAGGAATGCACATTCACCAATCTATTTGGAAAGGAAACACTCCAGTATTTTCTGGTGATGCATATGCAGGGTTGTCAGAAACTGCATTACATTATATTGGAGGAATTCTAAAACATGCAAAAGCTATTAATGCATTTGCTAACTCAACAACAAATAGTTATAAAAGATTAGTTCCTGGATTTGAAGCGCCTGTATTATTAGCATATTCAGCTAGAAATAGATCTGCATCTTGTCGTATACCAATTACTTTAAGTAAAAAGGGAGCAAGGTGTGAAATTAGATTCCCTGATGCTTCAGGAAACCCATACCTTACTTTTGCTGCAATGTTGATGGCTGGTCTTGATGGTATTAAAAATAAAATACATCCGGGTGAGTCATTCGATAAAGACTTGTATGATTTACCTCCTGAAGAGGTAAAGGCTATTCCAACTGTTTGTGGATCATTAAGAGAAGCAATGGAAAGTTTAGATAAGGATAGAGAGTTTTTAACTCAAGGTGGTGTTTTTACTGATGATCAAATCGATGCTTACATTGCACTTAAATTCGAGGAAATCCACAAATTTGAACATGCACCTCATCCAGTAGAGTTCGAGATGTATTACAGTAGTTAATTACTGTCTTGTAGTTGCTATCGTATCTTTGTTAGTGCCTTTTTTTACAACGTAATCCTGAGTGCCGTTTGCACCAGTATTTACCTCTTTACGTAAATCTTTAAAAAAAGTTTTTTCTTTCAAAGAGTCTTTAAGGTTTTTAACAAGATTTTTAAATTCAAATTTATTCATAAAAGAATCATATATTAGTTATGCATTTAATGCAATACTGATATGCAACTTATGGGATACTAATAATTAATCTATTTTAAATGACTCCCCGCAGCCACATCTCTCAGTTTCATTTGGATTATTAAAGACAAAAGTTGAGGAAAATTCCTCTTTTTTATAATCCATTTCAGTTCCTAACAAGTACATAACTGCTGCAGGATCTATGAACACTTTCACACCCTTGTCCTCTATCATCTCATCATTTGGATTAAGTTTTTTTGAATATTCCATTACATATGACATACCTGCACAACCACCAGATTTAACTGAAACTCTTACTCCGATTGAATCTTTTTGGGCTCTAGACATTATTTCTTTAATTCTTGCAGCAGCGTTATCACTAAGTTTTATTATCTGGCTCATTATAAATTTAATTCCAATTTAGCAGCGTCTGACATCATATCTTGTGTCCAAGGTGGATCCCAAACTAATTGTAGATCCACATCATCAATACCCTCAACTTGCATTGCCCCTTCTTTAACCTCTTTAGGTAAACTTTCTGCAACTGGACAATTTGGTGTTGTTAAGGTCATTTTAATCTCAGCTTTTCGGCCATCTACTTTAATATCATAAATCAGACCAAGTTCATAAATGTTTACTGGTAACTCAGGATCATAGATTTTTCTTATTTCCTCAATAATTTTATTTTTAACTTCCATAATTATTTTTCCGTACTAATTTCTTTTCCATCATTTTCCATAGCGGAAATTAAAGTATGCCAGGATAATGTAGCACATTTAACCCTCATTGGATATTGTTTAACTCCTGATAAACACATTAATTTCGTTTTTTCATCTTCTTTTAATAAATTAGTTTTTAAATCAGGGTTTTCTTTTATCATTCCCAAAAAATCTTCAATAATTTCTTTGGCTTCGTTATCACTTTTACCTTTAATTAAATCAGTCATAATTGAAGCTGATGCCATTGATATAGCGCATCCACTTCCTTCAAAAGATATATCTTCTACTTTTCTTTGATCGTTCAATTTTAAAAAAATATGAACATTATCACCACATAATGGGTTGTTACCTTTTGCATCTTTATTAAAGTTCTCAGTCTTTCCTAAGTTTCGAGGATTTTTACCATGCTCTAAAATTATTTCTTGATACAATTCTTTTAAGTTCATTTTAAATCAAAAATTTTTTTACAATTATTAATTCCTTCATTTAATCTATCTAAATCATCTTTAGTATTATAAACTCCTAAAGATGCTCTCGCACTTGCAGGAATGTTTAATTTATCATGAAGTATTTGACAACAGTGATGACCTGCTCTTATTGCTACTCCAGTTTCATCTAAAATAGTTGCGATATCATGTGGATGAACACCTTCAATAGTAAAAGATAAAACACCACCTCGTTCCTTAGGATTTCCAATTAATTTAACAGAATTATTTTTTTGTAAAATTTCTTGTCCATATTCAATCAATTCTTTTTCATGTTTAATAATATTTGCAATTCCAATACTTTCTAGAAATTTAATTGATTGATCAAAAGCAATTACTTGAGCTGTTGCCATTGTTCCAGCCTCATACTTGTTTGGAAGATCGCCATATGAAATTCTATCTTTTTTAACTTCATTAATCATTCCACCTCCACCTTGATAAGGAGGAAGTTGTTCAAGCCATTTCTTTTTTCCATACAAAACTCCTAGTCCTGTTGGTCCATACATTTTATGACATGAGATTGCATAAAAATCACAATCTAAGTCCTGCATATCTAATTTTAGATGTGGTCCCCCCTGACATCCGTCTACAACTACAATTATTCCTTTTGAATGAGCTAATTGCGTGATTTCTTTAATTGGTAAAACTGCACCTGTAACATTTGATAAATGAGTTATTGCAATTACTTTTGTTTTATCTGTTATTTCTTTTTCTATATTTTCTATTGGAATATCTCCATCTTCATTTATTTCTGCAAATTTTATTTTTACATTCTTAGATTTCCTTAAAAAATGCCAAGGTACATAATTTGAGTGATGTTCTAATTCAGTAATCAAAATCTCATCATTTGGTTCTATGATAGTTTGGCCAAGAGTATTTGCTACCAAGTTTAAAGCTTCTGTTGCTCCTTTTGTAAAAACAATCTCATTTTTATCTTTAGCATTAATATATTTTTGAACTGAAGACCTTGTATTTTCATATAAATTTGTTGCAGCTACAGCCAAATAATGCACACTTCTTCCAACGTTTGAAAATTGTTTTGAATAAAACTCATTAATTCTATCTAATACAACCTTAGGCTTTTGTGAAGAATTAGCACTATCTAAATAAACTAAATCATTATTCTGAATTTTTTCATCAAAAATTGGAAATTCTTTTTTAATCTTATCTATATTCATTCTTTTAAGCCAATCAAATTTTTAACTAAATTTTTAATTTCTGAGTCTGTGATCTTTTCAACAACATCTAATAAAAATCCATTTATCAAAAGTTCTTTTGACTGCTGATAATTTAAACCACGTGACATCAAATAAAAAATTGAATTCTCATTCAAACTTCCAGATGCAGATCCATGAGAACATTTTACATCATCAGCATAGATTTCTAATTCTGGTTTTGCATTAAACTCAGAAGTTTCATCCATTAAAATAGCTTTACTTAATTGATATCCATCAGTTTTTTGAGCCTTAGAGTCCACAAATATTTTTCCCTGATAAGCTGCTTTTGAAAGTTTACCAAGAACACTTTTTATTAGCTGGTAACTTTTAGTATTTTCTACCAAATGATTGATTATAGTTCTGATTTCATGTTGTTGATTTTCCTTTAAAGAAAAAATACCATTCACAAAGGCAGAAGAGTATTCTCCTTTTAAGTTACAATTAATTTCATTTTTAAAAAAATTTGAACCTGAAGATAATATAAATGTTTCAGAAACACTGTTGGCCTCTTGTTCAATATTGTTAAATGAGTATTTCAAATCTTTATTAATAAATTTATCAATCTTATAATTTTTGAGAATAGAATTTTTTTTTAAATCAAAATTATATATAATATTCATAAAGTTTTTATCTGAACTATCAGTAAAAAAATCAACTAATCTTAATGTGCTATTTTCCTCTAACTCAAAATCTAGTCTTAAATTAATATTTTTGGATTTAATTCTTTCATTTGTAGAGTGATATATGATTAAAGGTTTTTTTAATGAATAGTTTTTTTTAACCAAAACTTTAAAAACTTTATTTGTAAAAGCATTATTCAAATTAATCAAAGAATTTTCATTATCAAATGTAATTTTTTTTTCTATTTTGTCACTTATTTGAATTTTATTTTGATCTTCATAGACAAAATCAATTTTTTCTATTCTTCCATTTATAAAAATAATTTTATTATGCTCTAAACCATCAACAAAATCAGATGGGTTGATTTTATTTGGAATAGAATAATCATTGAAAAAACTTAAATCACTAATATTATTTTTAATAATTTGACTTATATCTAAAAACTTCCAATTTTCTTCTTTTCTGTTTGGAAAACCGCTTCTAATAAATTTTTCTAAATAATTTCTTTTTAAATCAATTTCTTTTTTAGAAATATTTAAAGTTTTTATTATTTTATCAAAATCTAATTGTAATTGTTCAGTCATTTAATTAAAACTTTCATATCCTTTTTTTTCTAACTCTAATGCTAATTCTGGACCACCAGATTTTATTATTTTTCCATTCATTAAAACATGAACAAAATCTGGTTTAATATAATCTAATAATCTTTGATAATGAGTAATAATTAAAAAAGAATTATTTTTGTTTCTAAGAGTATTAACTCCATCAGCTACTATTTTTAAAGCATCAATGTCTAAGCCTGAATCTGTCTCATCTAATATTGATAATTTGGGAGCCAACATAGACATTTGCAAAATTTCATTTTTCTTTTTTTCACCTCCAGAAAAACCTACATTTAATTGTCTATTTAGTTTTTCTTCATCAAATTTAAGTTCTTTTGCTTTTTCTTTAACAAGTTTTAAAAACTCAATAGCATCTAGCTCTTTTTCTCCACGAGCTTTTCTAACTGCATTTAAAGAGGTTTTTAAAAATATGTTTGTATTTACTCCAGGTATTTCTAAGGGATATTGAAATGCTAAGAATATACCTTTATGTGCCCTTTCCTCTGTTTCAAGATCAAATAAATTTTTATTTTCAAATAAAATCTCGCCCGATACCTCGTAGCCCTTCTTTCCAGATAGAATATTTGATAATGTGCTTTTACCTGATCCATTAGGACCCATGATTGCATGCACTTCACCAGGATTAATATTTAGAGAAAAACCCTTTAATATTGACTTATTTTCTACATTTGCATTTAAGTTATTAATCTTAAGCATTAACCAACACTCCCCTCTAAACTAATGCCAACTAATTTCTGTGCTTCTACAGCAAACTCCATTGGCAACTGCTGCAATACTTCTTTACAGAAACCATTAACAATTAAACCAACTGCTTCCTCTGGATTTAGTCCTCTTTGTTGACAGTAATGTAATTGATCTTCACTAATTTTTGAAGTTGTTGCTTCATGAGCTATATTTGAGTCAAAATTTTTATTTTTGATATAAGGAACAGTATGAGCTCCACATTTGTTACCCATTAGTAAAGAGTCACATTGCGTATAGTTGCTAGAATTTTTTGCTTTTGGATTAATATCTACTAAACCTCTATAAGTCATATCAGAAAATCCAGCACTTATACCTTTTGAAATTATTTTACTTTTAGTATTTTTTCCTAAATGAATCATTTTTGTTCCTGTATCAGCTTTTTGATGATTGTTGGTAATAGCTATTGAATAAAATTCACCAATTGAGTTGTCACCTTTTAAAATACAGCTAGGGTATTTCCATGTTATGGCAGAACCTGTTTCAACTTGTGTCCAAGAAATTTTTGAATTTTTACCTTTACACAATCCTCTTTTAGTTACAAAATTATATATTCCACCTTTTCCATTTTCATCTCCAGGATACCAATTTTGTACAGTCGAATATTTTATTTCTGCATCATCTAAAGCTATTAACTCAACATTTGCTGCATGTAATTGATTTTCATCTCTCATCGGTGCTGTACAACCTTCTAAATAACTTACATAACTACCTTTTTCGGCAATTATTAATGTTCTCTCAAATTGACCTGTCTCTGAGGCATTTATCCTAAAATAAGTTGAAAGCTCCATCGGACATCTTACTCCCTCCGGAATGTAAACAAATGATCCATCGGTAAATACTGCAGAATTAAGAGTTGCAAAAAAATGATCTGTAGTAGGAATTACTGAACCTAAGTATTTTTTTACAAGTTCAGGATGTTTTTGTATTGCTTCTGACATTGAACAAAAAATTATTCCTTGTTTAGTTAATTCCTCTTTAAATGTTGTAGCAACAGAAACCGAGTCAAATACGGCATCAACTGCGATTCCATTAAGTCTTGCTTGTTCTTGTAATGGTATACCTAGTTTTTTGTAAGTCTCTAAAAGTTTTGGATCTAATTCATTTAAACTTTTTGGTTTATCACTAATACTTTTAGGTGCTGAATAATAGTATAAATCTTGATAATCAATTTTAGGATATTTAGGTTTTTGCCAATTAGGTTCTTTTAATTGTTTAAATCTTTCAAATGCTTTTAGTCTAAAATCTAACATCCACTTTGGTTCTTTTTTAATATTAGATATGAATTTTATCACATCTTCATTTAAACCTTTAGGTGCTCTAATATTTTCAATATCAGTTGTAAAACCATATTTATAATCTTTTAGATTTTCTATATCCTTTTCTCTAGTATTCATTTTTACACTCTTTTCTCACTGTTATCTTTTACTAAATCCTCTAGACTTTTTTCATCAAAAAAATTATTGATATGATTTTCAAGTTCATCCCAAAGATTATGAGTAAGACATTTTGTTGCTTTGCCATTACATCCTTTTTTAGACTCTTTCTTACATTGGACAGTTTTTACTTTCTCATCTACAGCATCAAAAATATTTGTTAGTTTTATTTCTTTAGCTTTTTTATTTAAAACATAACCACCTTGGGTTCCTCTAACACTTTGAACTATTTCTTTTTTTCTGAGTTTTGAAAAAATTTGCTCTAAGTAATCTAAAGAAATACCCTGCCTCAAAGAAATGTCTCTCAGAGAAACTGGGTTGATATTATTAAATCTTGCCAGATCTACTAAAGCCATGACCGCATACCTGCCTTTAGATGTTAGTTTCATAAATCCTTATTTTATTGGGTATATATAAACCTGACTAAAATAGTCAAGTATGTTAAATAAAAAAAAGACTCACATTTTGTCACGCAGTTGTGATAAACCTAATTTTTTTTTGAGAATAATAATCAATAACAAATATGGATAACAAAATTTTAGAAATATTCATTCCAGGACCAGCAGGAAGGCTTGAAGCAAAATATTATAAAAGTAAAAAAGTTACATCTCCGATTGCGCTAGTCTTACAACCTCATCCACAATATGGAGGAACAATGAACAATAAAGTTGTAGTTGAAACTTTCCAGACATTTGTCGAAAATGATTTTTCAGTTTGTAGAGTAAATTTTAGAGGTGTAGGGAAAAGCGATGGTGAATTTGATAATGGACAGGGTGAACTAGCAGATGCGGCGGCTGCATTAGATTGGTTAGAGAGAGAAAATTTTGATAATTCTCAATGTTGGGTTTCAGGATTTTCATTTGGTTCATTAATAGCAATGCAATTATTAATGAGAAGACCTGAAATTAATAGATTTATTGCAATATCACCTCAACCTAATGTATATGATTTTTCTTTTTTATCACCATGTCCAACTTCTGGATTAATGATTTATGGAAAAAAGGATGAGCTTGTGCCTCTTGATTATTTAGATGAACTTAACAAAAGATTAAGTTCGCAAAAAGGGATTAAAGTTGAGTTTCAATCAATTACCGGTGCAAATCATTTTTTTTCAAAAAATGAAAATGATTTAACAAAAAGTTTGGATAAATATATTAAAAAAGAAACAGCTTTATATTAAAAATTTTCAACTATATCTCCACCAGTTATTGGGTTTTTACATCTAGTTGTATTTGGAAAAGAAATAGGCATTCCTTTTAAAGATCTTATCGCTAAAAAAGCAAATGCTTGAGACTCAATATAATCACCATCTATTTTATATTTATCTATTGGATCTATATTTATGTTTTTAAAATTATTTTTTATACATTCTAATAAATATTTATTTTTTCTTCCTCCACCACACACTAACCATTTTTTCTTTTGACTTTTCTCGAGGCTATGAACATAGCTTATACCGTCGGCAATAAGTTTTGCGGTAAAATCTGTAATAGTTGCTGCACCATTTTCTAATGAAAGACCTTTGGCAAAAAAAATATCAAAATCTTTAATATCTAATGATTTTTCATAATTTGAATTAATGTTAAAATTTTCTAAAGCCTGATTTAAAATCAATTTATCAGTTTTACCAGATCTGGCCACTAAGCCTTCCTTGTCATATCTTTCTTTTGAATTTTTTCTCATCCATTCATCTATTAAACAATTACCTGGACCTATGTCATATGCATAAATTTTATTTTCAACCTCAAAATCTTTCCAATCTACTGTAGAGGTAATATTTGCAATTCCTCCTATATTTAAAATGTTTATTGGAAATTCTAAATTAAATTTCTTATTAATCTTATTTGCAAGCGCGTTATGAAATATTGGTGCAAGAGGTGCACCTTGTCCACCATTTTTTAAATCATTTAGTCTAAAATTATAAACAACTTTTTTTTTTGTTAATTGTGATAATAATTTTCCATCACCCAATTGTTTAGTTATTTTTTTTTTTGAGTTATGAAATATTGTTTGCCCATGAAAACCAATTAAATCTATTGGTGATTTCGATGACTTTAGAGTCTCTTTTACTGCTTTAACATGAAATAAAGTGATCTCTCTCTCTAAAGATTTTATCTCATCTAAATTTCTATTTATTGCCTCAAAATTTGAGATTTTGTCTCTTATTTTCAATAGTTTATGAATTAATTCTCCATCATATTCAAAATATCTATCCATAATTGATGAAAATTCTCTATTACCATCTGATTCGATTATAGAGACATCTACTCCGTCTAACGAAGTACCACTCATAAGACCAATAGCTGTATAAATTTTTTCCATTCTTATTTTTTTTTATTAAATAATGTATATTGTGGAACTATAGACTCATGAATAAATTTTTAAAAGAATTTAAAGATAGAGGGTATTTCTATCAATGTACAAATGAAAGAGAATTATCTGATTTATTAGATAAAAAAAAAATTAAAGCTTATATTGGATTTGATTGTACAGCTGCAAGTCTTCATGTTGGAAGTCTACTTCAGATAATGTGTTTAAGATTGCTCCAGCGTTACGGACATCAACCAATAGTTTTATTGGGTGGTGGAACTACGAGAATTGGAGATCCATCAGGTAAAGATAAAACTCGTAAAATATTATCTGAGAAAGAAATAGAAAAAAATGCAAAAAACATTGAAAAAATTTTAAAAAAATTTTTAGACACGACTGATAAAAAAATAAAACCTATTTTTGTGAATAATTATAAATGGCTCAAAAATTTAAATTATATTTCTTTCTTAAGAGATATAGGAAAGCATTTTACAATAAATAAGATGCTAACTTTTGAAAGTGTCAAGGCTAGATTAGATAGGGAGCAGTCCTTAAGTTATATGGAATTTAATTATATGATTGTCCAAGCTTATGATTTTTTAGAATTAAATAAGAAAGAAAATTGTACTCTACAAATTGGTGGATCAGACCAGTGGGGAAATATTGTTAATGGTGTAGATCTTATTAAAAAACATTCTAATAATCAAACTTTTGGTTTAACGACACCTCTTATTACTTTAGCTTCAGGTTCTAAGATGGGTAAAACTACTGATGGAGCTGTTTGGTTAGATAAAAAATTTTTGTCGCCATATAACTATTGGCAATTTTGGAGAAATACTGACGACAGAGATGTAATTAAATTTTTAAAATTTTTTACTGATGAAAAGGTTAAAGATATTGATAGTTTTAGTGATCAAAATATTAATAATTTGAAAATTTTACTAGCAAATAAAACAACTGAAATGCTTCACGGTAAAAAAGAAGCACAAAATTCAGAAAAAATTGCCAAAGAAACTTTTTCAGATAATTCGTCAGGATTAAACCTTCCATTTATTCAAATTAAAAAATCTCTAATCAAAAATGATTTTAGTATTATTGACCTGGTTATTATCTCTAAATTTGAAAATTCTAAAAGTGAGATAAGAAGATTAATAAAAGGTAGAGCAATCAAGATAAATAATGAAATTATAGAAAATGAAAAAATTATTATTGATAATACTTTTTTCAATAATAATTATCTTAAACTTTCAATTGGAAAAAAAAGACATATAAAAATTGAATTAATTTAATTTTTTTTGATCTTCTCCAAAGTTCTTGTTATAAATCTAGGTGTTAGTGTTTTAATCGGATTAACTGAGGTTTCTAATCTTTTTGGGGGACCTTTTATTTTAAAGCTAACACCAAAAACTCCCTCTCCAGTTTTTTTTCCTACTAAAATATCTCCAATGACAGGTATTGATCCGATAGCTTTATTAATAGTAGTAGCGGGAACCAGTGTTCCTCTAAGACTTACTAGTCTATTTTTTTCAACATAACCCTCCATTAAAATTGATATAGCAGGACCAATTGCGTATATTTCATCAATTGTCATTAGTTTGTCTTTATTTTCAAAGTTCATCTCAAATTCAGAAAATCCTATACCTTCACCTGATAATAAGTCTGCAATGCCTTGGAGAGAAGCCAAAGTAAGAATTTTAGTTAAAGCTGGAAGTTTTTTTAAATTAAAATCGTAAATCTTTATCTTTGAATTAGAGATATCTTTTGATTTAATTGAGTAAAAATCTAATGACCCATTATCAAAACCTTTAATAAAATTAAATTTTTGTACAAAAGGTTTTGCTTGGTCTGAAAAAAGAGTGGTAACTTTTTGATTATCGTCGCTAGTAACTGTAAAATTAACCTTCTCATTTTCATTAAATTGAGAAGTTATATTTGCATTGGCTAATTTATAATTTATGAATTTTAAATTTCCTCTTAAATCATATACAATATGGT
>CACKPP010000001.1 GCA_902602105.1 uncultured Pelagibacteraceae bacterium | reverse complement strand
GAAAAGTTGGATCATATGATACACAATTTGGTATTGTAGATGCTAGAATATGACTATGACCATCTTGATGTTGTAATCCCTCACCTGCGAGTGTTGTTCTTCCTGCTGTAGCACCTATTAAAAATCCTCTAGATTGACTATCTGCACCTGCCCATGCAAAATCACCTATCCTTTGAAAACCAAACATAGAATAAAAAAGATAAATCGGTATCATTTCAATGTCGTGATTTGTGTATGAAGTTCCTGCAGCTATCCATGAAGACATTGCTC
This sequence comes from uncultured Pelagibacteraceae bacterium, assembly GCA_902602105.1. Next base: position 80,765 of record CACKPP010000001.1, on the reverse strand, counting down.
CAGCTTCATTAATTCCTTCTTCTAAAACTTGCCCACTTTTATCTTCTCTGTAAGAACTTAACTGAGCGGAATCTTCAGGTTCATATTTTTGTCCCTCATGTGCATATATACCAATCTTTTGGAAAAAACCTTCCATACCAAAAGTTCTGGCTTCATCTGGAATAATAGGAACTAGTCTTGGTGCAACATTTTTATCTCTCAATAAATTTGTTAACATCCTCACTAGTGCCATTGTAGTAGACATTTCTTTTAAACCAGTTGAGACTTTCATATTATCAAAAATGTCCTTAGGAGGTGCTTTAATAGGTTTCGCATAGGTGGTTCTTTCAGGAATAAAACCTCCAAGCTTAATTCTTTTTTCTTTAATGTATTTTATTTCTGGAGAATTTTGATCAGGCTTATAATACTCAATATTCTTTACCTGCTTATCAGTTAAAGGAACATCAAACCTGTCTCTATAATACATTAAATCATCTATATCTAATTTTTTAGTTTGATGCGTGGTATTAACACTTTCACCACTTTTGCCCATGCCATAACCTTTTATAGTTTTTGCAATCACAACTGTTGGGCTACCAATGTTTTTTGATGCTTTATCATAAGCTGCAAAAACTTTATGTGGATCATGACCACCTCTATTCAACCTCCAAATATCTTTATCTGAAAGAGCTGATACTAATTCTTTTGTTTCTGCATATTTTCCAAAAAATTTTTCTCTAACATAAGCGCCATCTCTTGCTTTCATAGCTTGATATTCGCCATCAACTGTTTCATTCATAGTTTTTACAAGATGACCTGTTTTATCGTTAGCTAATAATGAGTCCCAATAAGAACCCCAAATTACTTTAATTACATTCCATCCAGCACCCCTAAAAATTCCTTCTAACTCTTGTATAATTTTGCCATTACCACGAACAGGTCCATCTAATCTTTGAAGATTACAATTAACTACAAAAATTAGATTATCTAATTTTTCTCTTGCAGCCAAACCGATAGCACCTAAAGACTCAGGCTCATCCATTTCTCCATCTCCTAAAAAGGCCCATACTTTTCTACCTTCATCCTTAATCAAACCTCTATTTATTAAATATTTCATATATCTGGCTTGATAGATTGCTAGCATTGGTCCTAATCCCATTGATACAGTCGGAAACTGCCAAAAGTTTGGCATTAACCACGGATGTGGATAAGAAGACAAACCACCAGGATTTACTTCTTGTCTAAAACTATCTAATTGTTTTTCATTAAGTCTGCCCTCGAGAAATGCTCTAGCATACATTCCAGGAGCACTATGTCCTTGAAAATAAACTAAATCCCCTCCAAACTTATTATTCTTTGCTCTCCAGAAATGGTTCATTCCAATGTCATATAAAGTTGCTGCAGAAGCAAATGTTCCTATGTGCCCACCAAGTTCAGGAAACTTTTTATTTGCTCTAACGACCATTGCTGCTGCATTCCATCTTATTAATGATCTTATTCTTCTTTCTATGTTTTGATCACCACTTGACTTTTTTTCCTCATTGACTGGAATTGTATTTATGTAGGGGGTATTTTGAGTATAAGGAATGTTAGCACCTTCCATATAAGCTTTATTAATTAATTCTTTTATCAAATAATGAGCCCTTTGATTACCATCTTTTTGAATCACTGCAGAGAGGGACTCCAGCCATTCATTAGTCTCTAATGGATCTAAATCACCATCTTTAACAACTTGAATTATTTCAGGTTCTTCTTTTGTTTTAATTTGATGCTTTGATTCTTGAGTTTTTTTTAATGCATTCTCCGCTTCCTGTATTAAATTCTCAGTATCTTTTGGAATAACTTTGGATATGGGAGATGATTGACTAGAATTTGATATATCAAGAATTAAGTCTCCCTTTGATACTTTGTCTCCTACTTTTACTTTTATAGACTCTATCTTGCCCGAAAATTTTGACGGTATTTCAACACTAGATTTATCACTTTCAATGGTAATAACAGGGTCGTTTTTATTAATTTGTTGTCCCTCTTTTACCAAAAGTTCAATCACTTCAACATTTTTAAAATCTCCAATGTCAGGAACTAATAATTTTTCTCTCATTTATTTTTAAGTCTTATACACCATAAAAATACACTTATTTTCAAATTTTAACACATTCTCTTCAATTTTTAGACACTCTTTATGATCACACTATAAATATGTTAAAAAAGTTATTAAATGCACTAATTCAACCAAAAGTTAGCACTTATATAGATGCAAAAACGTGGATACAAAAAATTTTGTTAGAAGAAAAATACGGAAAAATTAATTCCTAAAATCTCTGAACACATAAGGCTATACCCATTCCACCACCTATACAGAGTGTTGCGCAGCCTTTGTTTTTATTTTGTTTTTTCATTTCATGTATCAGCGTAACCAATATTCTTGCACCTGATGCTCCAATAGGATGACCAAGAGCAATAGCTCCACCATTAACATTAACTTTGTCTTTATCTATATTTAATTCTCGGATTACAGCTAAGCTTTGTGCTGCAAACGCCTCATTTATTTCAAATAAATCTATTTCTTCTAAATTCCATTTTGCCTTTTTAACTGCTTCCCGAACAGCCTCAATTGGCCCTAATCCCATTAAAGTAGGATCTACTCCAACTGAAGCCCAGGATACTATTTTTGCTATTGGCTCTATTGATTTTTTTTCTGCTTCTTTTAATGATGTTAATAGTAAAGCTGCAGCCCCATCATTAATTCCTGAGGAGTTTCCTGGTGTTACAGTTCCATTTTCTTGAAAAACAGTTTTTAATTTTTCTAAATCAGATAATTTTAAATCAACTCTAGGATGTTCATCTTTGTCAATTGTATTTCCATGATTATTTATTTTTACTATTTCATCTTCAAATTTTTTGTTAACGATAGCTATTTGAGTTTTTTTTTGGGAATTTAAAGCAAATTTGTCTTGCTCCTGTCTCGAAATATCGAATTGTTTTGCAATATTTTCAGCCGTTACACCCATATGATAATTATTAAAAGCATCTATTAGACCATCATTCGTCATTGTATCAATTAACTTTTCCTCTGAATAATTTTTATTATCCCTATAAAAAATCAAGTGTGGAGATAAAGACATACTTTCTTGACCTCCAGATATTACATTGCTTGCATCTCCTAATTTAATCGACTGAAAACCTGAAATCACTGCTCTGAGTCCTGACCCACACACTTGATTGACTATATGAGATGGTTTTGAATTTGGAATACCTGCATTTATTGCTGCTTGCCTTGCTGGATTTTGTCCACCTGCAGCAGTTAATACTTGACCCATAATAACTTCATCAATTTCATTTTCATTAAATTTAGACTTTTTTAAAACTTCTTTTATAACTATTGATCCAAGTTGATCAGCTTTCATATATTGTAATGAGCCTTTAAAAGTACCTATTGGTGTTCTGACAGCACCTACAATTACAACTTCTTTTAACTTGTCACTCATAAAATTTAAAATTTATCTTATGTTTAAAATACACTAAAAATTAATATACTATAATTAAATAAAAATTAAAAATGCGCCTGTAGCTCAACTGGATAGAGCGCTTGGCTACGGACCAGGAGGTTCTGGGTTCGACTCCTAGCAGGCGCACCATTAATAGGATAAAAAAGATGATTAAATGGTTATTAAAATCTTCATTACAAATGTCAGTAGTTTATTTTTTTATAATTATCTTTATAATTTTGTTAATCTTAACTTTTGTATTATAAAAAATTATGTCTGAAGAGTTTCAACAAATCAGTTTAAAACCAGGATTTATGAAACATAATGGGGGAATTATGTTTAGAAATATTTCTGATACTGAATACGAATTTAAATCTACTATAAATGAAAATCATCTTAATGCTGCTGGTATTACTCATGGAGGATATTTATCAGCTTTAGTTGATGCAGGTGCAGGAACAGCAGCACATCGTTCAGCAGATAATGCTCCTTGTGTGACCATTTCATTAGACCTAAAGTTTATTGGAGCAACAAAAGTGGGAGATGAAATTATTGGTCATGTGAAAATTTTGAAAAAAACAAAAACTTTAGTATTTTTATTTTGTGAATTAAAGAGTGATAATAAAATTATTACTTCAGCCTCGGGGGTTTGGAAGATTTTGAAAATAAGACCCTCTAATTTTGGACCAGGCGGTTAAGAAAAATGAGAACTTTTTATTCTGTGATTCGGTCATGTTTTAGTCTATTTTTGTTCTTTAAGACTAACAACATCTGGTAGGTAAAAATAAAAATATACCAAAGATAGAAATGACTAAAAATAAAATTACAGCTGTTTTAGGTCCTACAAATACAGGAAAAACTCATTTGGCTATTGAAACGATGTTATCTTTTGAAAGTGGAATGATTGGTTTTCCATTAAGACTATTAGCTCGAGAAGTTTATGACAAAGTAATAAAGAAAACTGGTTTAGATAAAGTTGCTTTAATTACAGGAGAAGAAAAAATTATACCAACGAATGCAAAATATTTTTTATGTACAGTTGAGTCAATGCCTATCGATAAACAATTAGATTTTGTTGGTGTTGATGAAATTCAAATGTGTGCGGATCACGAACGAGGCCATGTATTCACAGATAGATTACTAAACGTAAGAGGTAATAAACTTACTATGTTGATGGGATCTAACACTATTAAAAGCATTATATCAAAATTGGATGATGATATTGAGTTTATCGACAGAAATAGATTATCTAAACTTTCTTATATAGGTCATAAAAAAATCTCAAGAATAAATAGGAAAACAGCAATTATAGCCTTTTCTGCTGAAGAAGTTTATGCGATTGCTGAATTGATAAGAAGACAAAAAGGGGGTGCTGCAATTGTAATGGGATCCTTAAGCCCAAAAACAAGAAACGCACAAGTTGAACTATATCAATCAGGGGATGTTGATTTTCTTGTTGCAACGGATGCCATTGGAATGGGAATTAATATGGATCTTGATAGTGTTTATTTTTCAAATCTTAAAAAATTTGATGGAAAAAAATTAAGAAGATTAAATTTATCTGAGATTGGACAAATTGCTGGAAGAGCAGGCAGGTATTTGAACGATGGTAATTTTGGAGTCACTGGGGACTGCAAAAAAATTAATTCTGAAGAGGTAGATTTATTAGAAAATCATAAATTTGAAAAAATTCAGTCTTTATTCTGGAGAAACTCAAATTTAAACTTTAACAACCCTGTTATGTTAATAAAATCATTAGATGAAAAACCAAATAAGGGATGGCTTAGAAGAATACGAGAATGTGAAGACGAAAAAGCTCTTAAATTTTTTCTTAGAGACAAAAATTTAGAAAATATAGAATTTAATAAGGAAAAACTAAGTCTTTTGTGGGAATGCTGTCAGATACCAGATTTTGTAAAAAAGACTTATGGCAATCACTACGAAGTTATTGCAAATGTTTATAAATATTTAATTAGTGGAAAAGGTAAAATTACCGATGATTATATGCGTCTTCAACTTATTAAATTAGATAAATTAGAGGGAAATGTTGATTCTTTATCGAATAGAATTGCAAATGTCAGAACTTGGTCTTATGTTTCAAATAAAAATGATTGGATAGAAAATCAAAATTATTGGATAGAAAAAACAAAATTATTAGAGGATAAACTTTCAGATAGACTTCATGAAGAGCTTACAAAAACTTTTATTGATAAACGTGCTAGCATACTTGCAAGAGGTTTAAAACAAGACATGAAATTTGAAACAAAAATTTTAAAAGATAATGAGGTCATGATTGATAATCAATTTATAGGTAAAATTAATGGACTTAAATTAGAATTAGATCTTAAAAAGGGAGCACTTGAAACTGATATTAAATCTTTAAAGAAAGCAGCCAGACAAACTGTTGGGCCTGAGCTTGAAAAAAGAATTCAACTAATAATCGATACAGGTTTAATTAATTTACATGACGATTTTAAAATTTATTGGAATAATTTTTCTATAGCAAGACTTGTTTCAGGAAAAGATTATTTAAATCCTAATTTAGAGCTACTAGTCGATGATATGTTAGAAAAAAATCAAAAACAAAAACTAATTAATTTTCTAGAAAAGTGGTTAAAACATAAGATTAATGATGTTTTAAAAAGTCTCATTGATTTAAAAAACCTAAAAGAAAAAAATACTTCAATTAAAGCTCTTGCTTATCAGCTTTATGAAAACAATGGTGTTCTTAAAAGAGATCAAGTTTCAGAATATTTAAAAAATCTTGAACAAAATGATAGAAAAATTTTAAGAGATCTAGGTGTAAAATTTGGAAGATATCATGTTTTTTTATATAAATTAATTAAACCAGATGCTGTTTCTCTAAGAACACTGCTTTGGAAAAACTATAATCAAAAATACTTTAATCTTAAACCACCAACTTTTGGTTTGAATTTTTTAGATAATAAGAATCTTAAAAATAAAAATTTTATGCTTCTTTGTGGGTTTGAAAAATTTGACAATTTTTTTGTAAGAATAGATATTTTAGAGAGATTATTTATTAAAATAATTAATTCTAATCCAAAAAAAGAAAGTGAAATAAAAATAGTACCAGACATGTTAAATCTACTAGGGTGTAATAAAGATAATTTTCAAAAACTACTAAAAATTATGAACTACAAAATTATCGAAAAGAATGAAGAAACATTTTTCAAATATATCCCTAAAAGAGAAAAGAAAAAATCCTTTAATAAAACAACTACAAAAGAGAGTCCTTTTGGTATTTTAAGGAATATTAATTTTAATTAAGAATAATGTTTTTTAAAAAAGAAGAAATAAATAAAAAAAATGAGAACGATGATTTAATTAAAGTTGCTGCATTAATGATACATGCTGCAAAAATTGATGAAAATTACTCTGATCAGGAAGAGTTAATCATTAAAAAGGCTCTAATAGAGATCGGTGCGAGTGAAGAAAACCTCAAAAATATAATTAAGGAAGGAAAAAAAATTGAGGAAAATAGTAATCAAATTCTTGATTTCACGAGAGAAGTAAAAAATATGAGTGATGATAAAAAATTGATGATTATAGAAATTCTATGGAAGATTATTTATTCGAATAAAGATGCTGATATTTTTGAAACAAACTTAATGAGGAGACTTGCTGGACTATTATATATTGACAACAAAATAATGGGCGATATTAAAGAAAAAATAAAAAAAGAAAATTTATAATGACGTATATTGTTAATGAAAAATGTATCAAATGCAAATTAATGGATTGTGTTGATGTATGTCCAGTTGATTGTTTTTATGAGGGTAAAAATATGCTTGTAATTAAACCTGATGAGTGTATAGATTGTGGCGTTTGTGAACCTGAGTGTCCTGTTGATGCAATTGTGGCTGATACTGAACCTGGAAACGAAAAATGGCTTGAGATCAATAAAAAGTATTCTGAAATCTGGCCAAATATAAACGAAAAAAAAGATCCTCCTGCGGATCATGAAAAATTTAAAAATGAGCAAAATAAGTTTCAAAAATATTTTAAAGAAAACATTTAAAAAAAAAGTTAAAAAAAAATCAAAAAAAAATTCAAATAAAAAGGCTAAAACTAAAATTAAGACATTGCCAAAAAAGAAAAATTTAATCAAAAAAAATACTTCTTCCAAAAATCGTAAAATTAAGAAATCAGCTATTAAGAAAAATCCAAAAGCTAAAGCTCAAACAGAAGTAAAAAATGACAACTTAAGAATTTCTAAAACTAATGAAATTAAGCCCGAAATAAAAAAAGTAAAAAAACAAGATACTGAAAAAAGAGAATATAAAATTAAAGAATATGTTGTTTATCCAAAACATGGTGTTGGTATGATTAAAGAGTTTAAAAAAATAACAATAGGTGGAATAGATGTTGAATGCTACATAATCGACATTTCAAAAGAAAAGTTAGAATTAAAATTTCCTGTAAATAAACAATCTTTATTAAGGCCTCTTGCAACTATCAACCAAATTAATAAATGTATATCAATATTAAAAGGTAAGCCAAAAATTAAGAGATCAATGTGGAGTAGAAGAGCACAAGAATATGAAGCTAAAATTTCATCAGGTAAAATTTATGAACTTGCAGAAGTAGTGAGAGATCTCAACAAAGGTGATGATCTTATGGTTGATCAATCTTATAGTGAGCGACAACTTTTTGAAAAAGCTTATGATAGAATGCTTTCAGAATTTCAAATTGTTTTAAACATTTCAATGGAAGATACACAAAAAAAATTAGATAAAGCCCTAAAAAGAAACATGGAAAAACAAGCTACAACTCCTGTTTCTACTTCTACAGAAAGTAAAGTTGATTCACCTGAATTACAAGTTGATGAGCCTATATCAGATAATGAGGAACAACTAGAAGATTAAAAAAAACGCCTCTCACACATAACGTGATGAGAAGCGTTTTTAATTTAAAGAATACTAAGTTACTATCTTCTTCTTCTTCTTTTTTTAGCCTTCTTAGCTTTCTTTTTAGCTTTTTTAGCTTTTTTTCTTCTTTTAGCCATCTTTAGCTCCCTTTTTTAGTTAAACGAATCATAATGATTCGTTGTTAACTTATTTTTATTTTTTTATATACCTTATGTCAATTCTTTAATTAGAACTTATTATTTATAAAAAAATAAAAAAATTTTTTTTAAGTTTACAATTTAAATATTTAAAAAAGTTAGTGTTTATGCGCTTTATAATCAAATATTTTACTTAATTAATAAAGTTTTTCTAAATCATTTTTATATTTTTCTAAAATTTTTTTTCTTTTTAGTTTTAAAGTTGGTGTCAACATTCCATTTTCAATTGTAAATTCATCTTTAATTAATTTAAATTTTCTAACTTTTTCTACTAATGATAGAGTTTTGTTTAAATTTTCAATATAAAATTCAATTTCTTTTTTATTTTCATAACTTTCGCTAACAACTAAAGCAACTAAATAAGTTTTTTTATCTCCATAAACAAAACTTTGCTTAATCTTTTCACTGAGACATAATAAATTTTCAATTTTAGATGGTGAAATGTTGTCACCACCAAGATTTACTATAATTTCTTTTTTTCTATCAGTTATTTTTAGATTTCCATCTTTAGTAATTTCCCCAATGTCTCCTGTATGCAACCAGCCATTTTTAATTATATCATCTGTCTCCTTTTTCATATTCCAATAACCAAGCATTACATTTTCACCCCTAACCAAAATTTCTCCATCATTTGCTATTTTCACCTCATTTGTTTTAAAAGGTGGTCCTACAGTCTCAATTTTGATTTTTCCTGGAATATTACAACTAACAACTGGAGAAGTTTCTGTTAATCCATATCCTTGTAAAGTCGGCAATCCTATAGAGTTTAAAAATTCACCAATTTTTTGATCTAATGCACCTCCACCAGAAACAAAAGCTTTTAATTTACCACCAAACTGTTTTTTTATTTTTTTTCTTACTAATTCTTCACACAAAAAATTAATAATTTTTTCTCTAAAATTTAATTTTTCTTTATTCAGGTTTTTGGTCCCAAGTATGATAGTGTTTTCTATTAATTTTTTTCTTAACCCTTTTTGTTTTGAAAAATTAAGTAAAATTTTACTATATAGATTTTGATAAAACCTTGGTACAGCTGTCATAATAGTTGGTTTCGCAATAGTCATATTTGGTAATAATTTTTCCAAACTTTCAGCATAATAAATTTTTGCTCCTAGGGATATTTGCACATATTGAACAGTGTGTTCATAAGAATGAGACAGTGGAAGCCAAGTTAAAAAAACAGGTTTATCATTTTTTACTAATTTTTTTAAAATTTCTTGTGCGCCTTCACAATTTGATAAAATACCTCCATGACTAAGCATTACACCTTTGGGATTACCAGTTGTTCCTGATGTATAAATAATACAAGCAAGATCCTTTCTTTTTATTTTCTTATTATAATCTTTAGAGTCATTAATTAATGTATACTTAGAATATCTATTTAAAATATTTTGAATACTTTCAATTTTTTTATTTAAATCATCAATTGATAAAATTATAGTTTCATCGTTTATAAACTTTTCTATTTTTTTTAATTGATTACTGTTTGAAACAATACATATCTTTGGCTTACAATCATTTATGATATATTCATAATCTTTTTCTGAATAAGTTGTAAATAAAGGTACTGTTACACCTCCAGCATTCATAATTGCTATATCTGCAATAAGCCATTCAGGTCGATTTTCAGATAATAAAACACATCTATCTCCTGTAGATAAAATTTTATTTAAATATTCAGATAAAACATGAATATTATATTCTACCTGTTTCCAGGTTAAAAAATTATTGTCATCTTTTTTTAACCACTTTAAAAAAGGTTGTTTAGTTAAGAGTTTTTTTTCATTACATTTTTCAAAAAAAAGTTCAACTAAGCTATTTATTTTATTTATCTGCATATTATGGTGGGCGAAGAGAGAATCGAACTCTCACTTCTTGCGAAACACGATTTTGAGTCGTGCGCGTCTACCAATTCCGCCATTCGCCCTTAATTGTTTTAATATTTTATTAAATAGTATAAGAACTAAAATTATATTAAAACCAAAAAATGTTTAATACTCTTTATAAAAAGTGTTTAAATTTAGCAGCACATAAAAGTTCAAAGTATTATTTAGCTTTAGTTTCTTTTGTTGAAAGTTCCTTTTTTCCAATACCACCAGATGTGATGGTAATACCTATGATTATTTCAAAAAAAAAAGATTTCATAAAAATTTTTCTTATAGCTACAATATTTTCTGTAATAGGTGGTATCTTAGGTTATTTTATTGGAGCATTCTTTTTTGAAATAGGAATGCAAATAATGGGTTTTTATGGCTACGACGAAAAGTTAATTAATCTTAAGAATAATTTGATAAATAGTGAAGGTTTTTACGCTTGGCTTGGAATTCTTTTTTTAGCTGGTTTTACACCTCTACCTTATAAAGTTTTTACTATTGCTAGTGGTTTAATCGGTTTTAACATTATAATTTTTATTTTCATAAGCTTAATTTCTAGAGGATTGCGATTTTTCATTGTTTCCTATCTATCATACAAATTTGGTCATCTCTTTACTTTATTTATGGAAAAATACGGTTCTAGATGGTTTACAATTATTGGAATATTAATTGTTATAGTTGGGATTATGATTTATTTAATATTTAGATCACATGCATAGCTTCAAAATAGAGAATTATTTAAAGATAGTTTTTTTTGTTAGTTTAATTTCAATAATTTCTGCATATTTTATAGAATATGTTTTAGGATATCAGCCCTGTAATTTATGTTTAATTGAAAGAATACCTTATGCTTTAAGCATAATTTTAATAATTTTAAATTATTTTTTTAAGAAAAATGAACATTTTGTTGTTCTATTGTTAGTTTTAATATTCTCCTTTTCTTTAATAATCTCATTTTATCACTTTGGAATTGAACAAAATTTTTTTAAAGAATCAACAATTTGTGGTTTAAAAAATGCATCTGAGATTATTTCTAAAGAAGAATTATTAAAACAACTTCAAACGAAAACCCTAAGCTGCAAAGATGTGACATTTAAGATTTTTGGATTATCTCTCACATCTATTAATATAATTATTAGTTTATTTTTGGTCATTTTATCAATAAAAACTTTTGCAAATTATGAAAAATTCAAAAAAAAGAATTGAAGAATTTATAAGAGTAGATCACGCTGGTGAAAGAGGTGCGGTTAAAATCTATGAAGGTCAATTGTTAGCACTAAACACCTTGGTAAAAAATGATGATTTAAAAAAAACTATTGAGGAGATGAAAATTCATGAAAAAGAACATTGTAATTTTTTTGAAAATGAAATTAAAAAGAGAAAAATTAAACCAACAAAATTTTTACCACTATGGGATTTATTGGGAGTAGGATTGGGTTTTAGTTCAACTCTTTTAGGAAAAAAAGCAGCTATGTTATGTACTGCCTCTGTAGAGGAAGTTATTGATGAGCATTATCAAAATCAAATTAATCAATTAGACTCAGATGAAAAGAGTCTTAAAAAAAAAATTATTAAATTTAGAGAAGATGAATTACATCATAAAGATATAGCTTATGAAAAAGGAGCAACTAAAAAAGGTTTTTATTCTTTAATGGACAAAATTATTAAGACTGGCTCGAAGATAGCAATCAATATTTCTGAAAAAATTTAAATTAAGCTTCTAATTCAACATCCCAATATAAATAATCCATCCAGCTTTTATGTAAAAAGTTAGGAGGAAAATTTTTACCATTACGATGTAAATCCTCAGTTGAAGGTTGATAAGGATACTGAAATAATTTCATTCCAGAAAATTTCAACAACTTACCACCTTTTCTTACATTACAAGTTGAACATGCAGTTACAACATTATCCCAATGAGTTTCACCGCCCTTAGATCTTGGTAGTAAATGATCAAATGTAAGCTCATCTTTGCTACCACAATATTGGCACGAAAATTTATCTCTAAGGAATACATTAAATCTAGTAAAACTTGGTCTTGATTGTGGTACAATATAATCTTTTAAAGCGATAACACTAGGTAATTGCATATCAAAAGATGGACTCCTAACAACTCTATCGTAAGTACTAACTATTATTACTCTATCTAAAAAAACTGATTTAACAGTATCTTGCCAAGACCATAACGATAAAGGATAATAACTCAACGGTCTATAGTCTGCATTTAAAACTAACGCAGGACATTTTTCTAAAGACACATCATGTTCAATAAAACTATTCATACATAAATTCTAACTTAAATAAAAAAATATTTCAATAATAAGCAATAATTAAATTTTTTTTAAAATATAATTTAAGGCTATACTTGAAGCTTCAATAGGAATATGATGGTCGCAGTTTTTAATTAAGTGTGTTTCGGTTTCTACACCATTTCTAATTAAAAAATCTTTTGCTTCTAACATAAAATTAGGTGAGACAACTTGATCTGACTCACCATGGATTAACAAAGTATTTGTTGAGACTTTTTTTCTAGATTTTAAGTTATCTTTATTAATAATTTTTCCTGAAAAACCCACAATACAATTAAATTCCTTATCAGAGGTCAAACCCAGATTTATAGACATCATGCAGCCCTGACTAAATCCAGAAAGACAAATTTTTTTATTTTCCAAGTTAAACTCATTTTTTACCTCACCAATAAATTCATTTAATTTTACTTCAGCTTTTATGGATTGTTCTAAAATATATTGTGGATCATCTTTTGTTAAATCAAACCATTGGTATCCAGATGGATTTATTGCACATCTTTCATAACCATTTGGACAAATAAAAATTGTATTTGGTAAATACCTTTTCCAATTCATTGACAACATACTTATATCTCTTCCATCTCCACCATACCCATGAAGTAAAATAATTGAATTTTCAATTTTTGCATTATTTTCTGGTCTTATAATTGTTGAATCAAGGCAAAATGTCATACTTTATGATTTATGTTTTTTTATTTTTGAAACATCCTACAATACAATTATGATTTCTGGAATATTAGTAAAAATTTTATCTATTGTTCTGTTAATTGCTGTAGGAATTGTACTTATACTTGGAATTGGGACTCTATTTAAAGGTGGAGAAACAAGTAAAAAATATTCTAATAAGCTAATGCAATTAAGAGTTCTTTTACAATTTATAGCTATAATTGCGTTAGTAAGTTTTGCTTATTTTTTTAAAAATTAATTATAACTACTTAGCCATTCTATAAATTTTTTATTTTTAAAATCAATCGATCCAACAATTCTTGCAAATTCTAAACCTTCTTTATTAAATAAAATTGAAGTTGGAATTCCTCTAAGTCCAAATTTTTTAGCTAAAGTTATTGGAGAGTCAAAATATAATTCCAAATTTTTAATTTTTAAATCATCAAAAAAAATTTCAGCTTTTGTAATATCATCTTGACCAACATTTATTGGGAATATCTTTAGGTTATTTAAATTCTCATGTAATGTTAGTAAATCCAATGAAGGCATTTCCTCTTTACAAGGAGCACACCAAGTTGCCCAAAAATTAAGTAAAATCAGATTTCCTTGATAATCATTTAAATTTAATTGAGTATTTGTAGCATCTAGAAACGTTAAACCCTCATATTTTTTCAGCTCTTTGTTAATAATAAGATTTTTTATGTCTGTAATTTCATCAGCAAAAGAATTAGATATTAAAAAAATAAATATTATTAAAAATCTCATGTTAAATAGGTATAATTAATTACCATGACAAAAAATAAAAACAATAAAACAATATGGGGTACTAGAATTAAGGATAGTACATCACTACTTTTTCAAAGAGTAGGTAGTTCTATTGATGTAGATAAAAGACTTTATAAAGAAGATATAGCTGGATCTATAGCACATGTAGAAATGCTTTTTAAACAAAAAATAATTTCTTTTAAAATTAAAAATAAAATTATTTATGGTCTTAATAAAATAGAAAAAGAGATAACAAATAGAAAATTTGAGTTTAATAAGAAATATGAAGATATTCATATGAATATTGAAAAAAGACTTTTTCAAATAATTGGAGAGGAAGCAGGGTATGTTCATATCGCCAGATCAAGAAATGATCAAATAATTACTGATCTAAAAATTTGGACCAGAAAAGCAACTAAAGATATTAACATTATGATTGATAATGTAATTAGAACTTCATTAAAATTAGCAGATAAAAATATAGATACTATTATGCCTGGTTTTACACATCTTAAAAATGCTCAAGCAGTTTCTTTTGGACATTACTTAATGGCCTATGTTGAAATGTTTACTAGGGATAAAAAAAGATTTATTAATAATTTAGATAATTTAGATGAAAATCCTTTAGGAGCAGCAGCTCTAACTGGAACATCTTTTAATATAGACAGAAATTATACTTCAAAAAAACTAGGTTTTAAAAAACCTACTAATAATTCAATTGATACTGTCTCTGATAGAGATTTTGTAATCGATTTTTTGTACTGTGCTTCAGTATGCTCTATGCATATATCCAGAATTGCTGAAGAACTTATTATTTGGAATTCTGATGGTTTTAATTTAATAAATTTAACAGATAAAATAGTTACTGGTTCCTCAATAATGCCTCAAAAGAAAAACCCCGATCTTTTAGAATATTTAAGAGGAAAATCTGGTAACATTTATGGAAATTTATTTTCTATGCTGACAATTTTAAAAGGATTGCCTTTGTCATACTTTAAAGATCTTCAAGATGATAAAGAAATTATTTTTAAATCAAATGACACTCTAATAGATAGTCTAAAAATATTAAACGAAGTACTTAAAAATATTAATCCTAATAAAAAGAAAATGTATAAACTTGCCAGTTCTGGGTACATTACTGCAACAGATTTTGCAGATTATCTTGTTAAAAATCATTCAATGTCATTTAGAAAAGCTTATCAAAAAACAGCTTTTATAGTTAACTTTGCCGAAAAAAGAAAAAAAAATCTCGAAGAATTAACATTAAAAGAATTTCAAAAAATTGAACCAAAACTTACAAATGATATTCTAAAAATATTTAATTTAAAGAATTCTGTTAATTCCAAAAAATCATATGGTGGAACATCTTTTGATAATATAAAAAAAATGATAATAAAATATAAAAAACAAAAATGATAAAAAAGATTTTCTTAATTACTTTGTTATCCTGCGTAGCAATTTCCTGTGGTAAAAAAGGGGATCCAATATACAAAGATTCCAAAAAAAGTATTGAAGTACAAATTATTATTATAGATAGAGCTTAATGAAATATATTAATAAAAAACTTACAATAGAAAGAGTAAGCGTACAAAAAATTGCAAAAAAATATGGTACTCCAGCTTATTGTTACTCTTATGACCAACTAAAAAAAAATATTGATACCTTTAAAAATAACTTCAAATCTTTTTCTCCATTAATATGTTTTGCTGTAAAATCTAATACTAACCTAAATTTGATTCAAGAAATAAAGAAATTTGGACTTGGTGCAGATGTTGTCTCTATTGGAGAGCTAATGATGGCCATTAAAGCAGGTATTGATCCAAAAAAAATTGTTTTTTCAGGAGTTGGAAAAACACATAATGAAATAAGTTTTGCTATTGATAAAAAAATATTACTTATAAATGCAGAGTCTAAAAGTGAAATAAAAGAAATTAATAGGATTGCAAAATTAAAAAAAAAAAAAGTAAACATAGGTATTAGATTAAATCCTAATACAGATGCAAAAACATTAACTCAAATTTCAACTGGAAAAAAAGAAAATAAATTTGGTGTTAATACTAAAACCTTTATTGAGCTAGTAAAATATTGTAAAGATTCTAAAAATATTGACCTTAAATGTCTGAGTGTTCATATTGGAAGCCAAATTTTAGATCATAAACCTTATGAAAAAATGCTTAATGTAGTTGATAAGATTATAAAAAAAATTAACTATAAATTTGAATTTATTGATTTAGGTGGGGGGATGGGCATTTCATATAATAATAAAAATAAAAAACTTAATTATAAAAAATATAATAAATCAATAGAGAAATTTTTAAAAACTCATAAATCAAAAATAATATTTGAGCCTGGTAGATCAATTATTGGAAACACAGCGACTTTAATTTCTAAAGTAATTTACATTAAAAAAAATGAAAAAAAGAATTTTATTATTTTAGATGCTGCTATGAATGATTTAATGAGACCTGCATTATATGGTGCCACTCATAAAATATTGACAGCAATTAAATCAAATAAAAATACAAAAAAAACATTAGAATTTGTGGGTCCAATCTGTGAAAGCACAGATAAATTTACAACATTGAAAAAATTTCAAACATTAAAAGAAAATGATCTTATTGTATTATGTGATGTTGGTGCTTATGGAATGTCCTTAAGCTCAAATTATAATTTGAGGCCTAAAGCAGTGGAGTTATTAATTAAAGGATTAAAAATAAAAGTTATAAGAAAAAGACAAAGGTACAAAGATTTGATGTAACTTTTGACAATGATTAAAAGCATAATATTTTCAATTTTATTTTTTTTTGGAATAATAACTATTTCATTAATTTTTTTACCTACGTTATTTTTACCCCAAAAATTTGTCTTGTTAGGTGGTAAATTAATGGGTCATTGGACTGGATTCTGTTTAAAGTTTTTTTTGTCTACTAAAATTATAATAAAAGGAAAAGAAAATATTTTAAATAATGAAAAATTTTTTATTGCTGCATCACATCAATCTATGTTTGAAACATTCTTTCTGCAAACTATATTTAATTCTCCAGTCTTTATTTTAAAAAAAGAATTATTATTAATTCCTATTTTTGGATGGTATTTAAAAAAAATTGGTTCTATTCCAATCAAAAGAAATAAAATATCTAAAGATAATTTAGGGTTCTTTGATGATATTGCTAGAATAGTTTCAAATTCACAGCGACCACTAATAATTTTTCCCCAGGGAACAAGAGTTTTACCAGAAGACAGGCCGCCATTTAAAAAGGGTGTATCAAAAATTTACGAAAAATTAAAAATTACATGTCAACCAGTAGCTATTAATTCTGGTTATGTTTGGCCAAAAAATGGAACGAAGTATAGTAACAAGATTATTACTATTTCTATCTTAAAGCCAATTCAAGCTGGTCTTTCAAAAGAAAAGTTTATTGAAACCTTAGAAACAAATATTTACTCAGAACTTAATTTTTTGGGTTAACCTTTCATTGGCATAACCACAAAAATACTATCAAAATCCCCTGGATCTTTAATTAAAGCAGGAGAACCTGTTTCATTTAGAAATAGTTCAATCACATCTCCATCTAGTTGTGATGCAACATCAATTAGATATCTAGAATTAAAACTTATTTCTAGTTCACTTTCAAATTTAACCTTTAAAGTTTCTTTGCCATCTCCACTATTTGTATTATTAACAGATAAATTCAATGTATCTTTTGAAAGATTAAATTTGACCCCATCTTTTTTATCTTGAGAAACGGATGCAACTCGATCAACCGAGTCTAAAAATAACTTTAAATCAATTTCTAATTTTTTTTGATTATTTTTTGGTATTACCTGAATATAATTTGGAAATTTACCATCAATTAATTTTGAAATTAAAATACTATTTTTAAGCTCAAATTTAATTTTAGATTTTATATTTGAAATTTTTACATCCCCATCATAATTATCTAATAATGAACATAATTGAAAAATAGTTTTTTTTGGCAATATAACAGCCTCAAAATCAATTTTTTTATCTAATCTAATCTTTGAAATAGACATTCGATGACTGTCGGTAGCTACAGCTGTAAGATAGTTTTTATCCTCAACTTCTGTTTGATGAAAAAAAACTCCACTCAAATAATGTCTTGTCTCATCATTCGATACAGAAAATTTACATTTATTTAATAGCTTTAAAAGTTGTTTAGATTTAATTGAAAATTCATTTTGATTAAAATCTTCATTTGTAAGTGGGAATTCTGAAGCGCTCAAACAATTTAAATTAAAAATAGATTTTTCAGATTCTAGATGAAGTTTATCTTGATCTGTTAGAGTTAAATTGATTTTTTTTCCAGATGATAATTTTCTTACAATATCATATATAGTAGAGGATACTGTTGTGGTTTTTCCTTCCTCTAAAACTTCTACATTATTCAATTGATGAATAAAAATTAAATCTAAATCAGTTGCAGTTATTGTTAATTGTGAATTTCGTGCATCTAACAATATATTTGATAAAATTGGAAGAGTGCTTCTTTTTTCAATGACACCTTGACAATAATTTAATGCCTGTTGGAAATCTTGCTGATTTACATTAAATTTCATTTTCTTTATTTACGTATAATATTTGATTTTTAAGTTTTTCGATATTTTTTAACATTTCCGTGTCTCTCTGTTTAATTTTTTCAATTGTTCTTACCGAATGAATTATTGTTGTATGGTCTCTATTCGAAAATTCACGACCTATTTCAGGTAAAGACTTGGATGTTAAAATTTTTGTTAGATAAATTGCTGTTTGTCTAGGTCTAACTAAATATCTCGATCTTCTAGAAGATAACATTTCATTTTTGCTAATCTTAAAAAATTTACAAACGACAGTTTGTATTAAATCAATAGTTACTTTATTCTCACTTAAGTTAAGTAAATCCTTTAATACCAACTTTGTCTCAGCCAAATTAGGTGCTTTATTATAAATTCTTGAAAACGAAACTATACGATTAACTGCACCAACTAATTCTCTAATACTGTTTGTTATTTCATTGCTTATAAATTCTTTAATTTCTTTTGAAATATTTATTTGACCAAGATAGAGTTTGTTCATTTCGTTGGTTTTGCCTTCAACAATTCTTTTTCTCAACTCATTTTCAGGTTTTTGCACATCTATAACTAAACCTCCAGAAAATCTAGATCTTATTCTTTCTTGAATTCTTGTTAAATTATTTGGAGCTCTATCGGCAGTTACAACTATCTGAGAACCTTTGTCTAATAAAGCATTAAAAGTGTGAAAAAACTCCTCCTGCATTGCTTCTTTGCCATTCATAAATTGGATATCGTCGATCAACAATATGTCAGTATTTCTAAAATATTCTTTGAACTTAACCATTTCATTTGACTTAATAGATTTTACAAATTGATACATAAAACGCTCAGCAGATATAAACATTACTTTATATTTTTTTTTAAGCTCTAAACCAATCGAATTCAAAAGATGAGTCTTACCCATTCCAACTCCACCGTAGATATAAAGTGGGTTATAATGAGAGATATTTTCAGTAACTTTTAATGATGCCTCATAAGCTAGCTTGTTACTTGATCCAATTACAAAGTTATCAAATCTTTTATTTTGATCTATGCGGTTATATTGAAGATAAGTATCTTTTATAAAAGATACATTATCTTTATTTTCTGTAGTTTCTAAATTTATTTTATTCTCATCTTTATCAGATGTTTGTTCTACAATTTTAAACTCAATTCTAATTATATTTTTCTTATAAATCTTTATTATCTGAAGAATTTGATCCAAGTATCTAGAAGTAATCCAGTCTCTAATAAATCTTGTCGGAACAGATAATAAGACATAATTGTTTAATTCTTCTATAAATTTAATTTTTTTTAGCCAGCTTTCATAAATATCCATTCCTAATTTATTTTTCATATCAGTCTGAACTAAATTCCAATCCAAAAAAACAGACTTATAGTTAGGAAGGCTTTTATTTTTATAATTATTATTCATATTTGGGGAAAGTTCAGTTAGAACCATAATTAGATTATTGCAACAAATAATTTTCAATATTAAAAAAAAAATAAAATCTATGATTGTGTCTAATTTTATTTTTTTGAATTAATTTGTTTAATAAAAAATTAAATCTTAAATATAAAAATAAAATTTATAATTGAAAATCATATTCAAATTAATTTACTAAATCTAAATGTTGTGAACTAAAATTCTATAGACATACATAATGCGTATGCCTTAAGTTGAATCAACTATAAGTATATCGATCTAGATTGATGCGATTTTTTTTGTAATTCTTGAAACGTTTCTTGAGGCGTTTTGTTTTTTAATTATCCCAGTTTTTGCAATCTTCATTAGCTCAGAATTCAACTTGGGTAAGAACTTTAAAGCCTCAGATTTCTTTTTATCTTCAATTAAAACGTTCATTTTTTTAATTGCACTTTTATATCGGCTTTTTCTAGCTTTGTTTACAATTGTCTGTTTTGATATTCTTCTTATTCTTTTGATTGCAGATTTTGTGTTTGCCATATGAAAAGGGGGTATAGCTCGAGAATTTATATTGGTCAATCAAATAATCTATTATTTTTGACAGATATTACAAAAAAAAGTTGATCTATTGGAAATTTTTTTTTTTTGTATAATTCCTTTACATTTTAATCTTTTACAATTTAAACCTTCTCTTTGATAAACTTTAAAATCTTTTTGAAAACTGCCTTTCTTTCCAGATATATTCTTAAAATCTCTAATACTAGAACCTCCTTTGCTAATAGCATTAAAAAGAACTTGTTTTGAGTTAATGATAATTTTTTTACAATCATCTTCTTTTAGCAAACTTGCGTTTTTAGATGGATTAATCTTACTTAAAAACAAAATTTCACTTGCATAAATATTTCCAATTCCAGAAACAAAATGTTGATCAAGTAAAAAATTTTTAATATTTTTTTTTTTGTTTTTAAAGAAAAGATAGACATATTTTTGATTAAACTTTAAGTCAAACGGTTCTGGGCCAAGGTGTCTAAATTTTTTTTGTAAAGATTTTTTATTTTTGATTATTTGAAAGAAACCAAATCTTCTTGGGTCATTATAAATAATTCTAACTTTATCAAAAATTATTTCTATGTGATTGTGTTTTTTAGGTAATATTGGAGAGTTGTAAAAACTAGCATTTGTAATCATGTTTTTTTTATTATTATTTACCACATGTATAGTACCTGACATTCCTAAGTGTAGTAGACAATAACCGTTTTTTGATAAAGTAAGAATTAAATATTTTGAAAATCTTTTTACTGAAATTATTTTTTGACCTTTTAAAAAACTAGAAAAATTCAAAGGAATCTTAAATCTTAAATTTCTATTTCTGACTATTACTTTTTTTACCTTTTTTTGTTTAATTTTTTTATTTAAGGACTGTCTTACAATTTCTACTTCTGGTAATTCTGGCATTTGATACTATATTCAATATATAATTTTTTATATGCAACAATATCTACAAAATAAAAAAGGACTAGTCCAAAATGTTTTTGATCAAGTTTATGATCAATATGACCTAATGAATGACCTTATGTCTTTGGGTATACATCGATTATGGAAAAAAAATCTAATACATATGATGAATCCATTATCTACTCAAAAATTAATTGATGTAGCATGCGGCACAGGAGATATAGCTAAACTTTATTTGGATAATGTAAATAAGTCTGCACAAATTACCTGTGTTGATCCAAATAATGGAATGATTAAAAAAGGTAAGCAAAAATTGAACGCTTTTAAAAATTTAAATTGGGTTATTGCGCCTGCTGAAAAACTTCCCATTGCCGATAATTTGTTCGATTTTTATACAATTAGTTTTGGTTTAAGAAATACAAAAAGTTTAGATAAAGCTTTAAAAGAAGCTTATAGAGTATTAAAACCAGGAGGCCGTTACTTATGTCTAGAATTTTCTAAAGTACAAAATTCAAATTTGGATTTCATATACAAGAACTATTCAAAACTTATTCCAAAAATTGGTAAAATAGTTGCAGGGGAAAAGAAAGCTTACGAATACCTTGTTAACAGCATTGAAAAATTTATAAATCAAGATCAATTGATTTTTTTGATGAAGAAAAATGGTTTTGAAAAATGTACTTATAGAAATTTATCTGGTGGTATAGTTTCAATTCATAGTGGTTGGAAAATTTAATGTTAAAAAAAATAATCAATTTATTTAAGCTTGGTAGAAAAGTAGCTAAATCAGATATATTAAGTATTATTTCTAAGTTTCAAGAACCACCTTTATCAATAAAAATATTATTTAAAATTTTATCATTTTCTATATCTGGAAAAAAACAAATAAATAATAATAGTGATGAGGGAGAGCGTTTAGCTAGTTCCCTTGAGTCAATGGGAACTACTTTTATAAAGCTCGGTCAATTTTTGGCTACTCGACCAGATATTATAGGTGAAGAACTTTCAGGTAAGCTTGAAAATCTTCAGGATAAATTACCGCCATTCTCATTACACCAAGCAAAAGAAATAATTAAAGATAGTTTGGGGGAAAATACCTATAATTCTATAATTGATTTAAGTGAACCAATAGCTGCGGCATCTATAGCTCAAGTACATAAAGCACAAATAAATGATAATGGAACAATAAAAGATGTTGCTATAAAAATATTAAGGCCCAACATAAAGAAAGTATTTAATGAAGAAATAGATGCAATATTACTTTTTGCTTTTTTGATTGAATCTTTCGTAAAAAAAACTCAAAGACTTAAATTAGTTGAGGTAGTTTTTTTATTAAAAGAAATTACAAATCTTGAAATGGATCTCAGATTTGAAGCAGCGGCTGCGAATGAATATTCAGAAAATACAAAAAATGATGTTGGATTTAAAGTTCCTCAAATCTACTGGAATTTTACAAGTGAAAATGTAATGACGCTAGATTGGATTGATGGAATTTCTATAAGAGAAACTAAAGAGCTTAAAAAAAGAAATTTTAATACTAAAAAAATTGCAGAAGATGTTATACAAAATTTTTTAAGACATGCTGTAAGAGATGGCTTTTTTCATGCGGATATGCATCAAGGAAATATATTTATAGATAATAACGGTCATATCGTGCCTATAGATTTTGGAATAATGGGGAGACTTGATAAAATGAGTAAGAGATTTTTAGCTGAAATTTTATTTGGTTTTATTCAGAGAGATTATCGTAAGGTAGCTGAAGTGCACCTAGTTGCTGGATTAGTTCCTAAAAACGTCCCAATTGATGATCTAGCTCAAGCACTAAGATCAATTGGTGAACCAATTTTTGGTCAAACAGTAAAAGATATTTCTGGTGGAAAGTTATTAAAACAATTGTTCGATGTAACAGAAAAATTCAATATGCAAACTCAACCTCAACTTCTAATGTTACAAAAAACAATGGTTGTAGTTGAAGGAGTAGCAAGAAAATTAAATCCAGACACTAATATTTGGACTACATCAAAACCAGTTCTTGAAAGCTGGTTAAAAGATACAAAAGATCCAATGACAACTATAAATGAAACACTTCAAAGTACTTCTGAAGTAATTAAAAGATTACCAGAATTTCCTGAAATAATGGATAAAGCAAATCAAGCTCTTACTTATTTAGCTAGTGGACAAATTCCACATAACTCAAATTCTTATACTGCTTTAAATGCTAAAAAGTTAGAAATGATTACTTTTAGAAATCAGTCTATTATTGGCTTATTAGTCCTTGTAATTTTTGGTCTATTAGTATTTTAATTCTTCCAATGAAAGATTTAATAAACAAAAAAATTTTATTTATTATTTGTGGAGGAATTTCTGCATACAAAACTCTTGAAATAATTAGAATGTTTAGGAAAAATAATGCAGAAATAAAAACGATACTGACTAAAAGTGCTAAAGAGTTTGTAACGCCATTATCTATTGCTTCTTTGTCACAAGGCAAAGTATATGAGGATCTTTTTAGTGCGGAGAATGAATCTGAGATGGACCACATTGCTCTTTCAAGATGGGCTGATGTAATTATAGTAGCTCCTACAACTGCAAATACTATCTCTAAACTTAGCAAAGGATCTTCCGAAGATTTAGCTTCAACAGTGATCCTCGCATCAAATAAAACTGTATTTTTAGTTCCTGCTATGAATGTTAGAATGTGGGAACATAAATCAACTAAAGATAATTTAAAAACATTAACAACTTATGGATACAAACTGATTGGTCCTACAGTAGGAGATATGGCTTGTGGTGAATATGGAGAAGGAAAAATGTCAGATCCTTTAGACATATTTAATGAGATTAATATTTTTTTAGCAAATCAAGTAAAAAATAAAAAAATTAAAGCTCTTGTAACTGCTGGTCCTACAAATGAATATATTGACCCAGTAAGATTTATAACTAATAAATCAAGCGGTAAACAAGGCTATGAAATAGCTAAATCTTTATCAAAAAGAGGTTTTGATACTACATTAATATCTGGACCTACAAATTTAAATATTTCAAATGATATAAAATTAATCAAAGTAGAAACTGCTGAAGAGATGTTTAAAGCTACTCAACAAAATTTACCAACTGATATAGCAATTTTTTCTGCAGCTGTCGCCGATTTTAAAATTGATAAAAAAAATCAAGATAAAATAAAAAAACAAGAGACTTTGACAATAAATTTAGAAAAAAATATTGATATACTTAATTATGTTTCAAATCATAATTCTATGAGACCAAAATTAGTTATTGGTTTTGCAGCTGAGACAAATAATTTGGATAAAAATGCTATTTCCAAACTAATAAGTAAAAATTGTGACTGGATTATAGCTAATGATATATCCAAAGAAAATAGTGGGTTTAATTCAGATTATAATGAAGTTACCATTCACTATAAAAATTCTAAAAATAAAAAAGAGAAACTTAAATTTAAAAAAAAGTCTGAAATATCTGAAGAAATTGTAGATAGGATATCTACACAAATTAATTAATGGTTAAAGTATTAATAAAAAGACTAGATCCAAATGTAAAACTACCTAAATATAAAACTGATGGAGCTTCAGGAATGGATCTACAAGCTTTTTTAAAAGTAGCTATTAATATTAAACCCAAGACATCATCTTTGGTTCCTACGGGTTTATCAGTAGCTTTTTCAGAAGATTATGAAATTCAAATTAGGCCTAGATCTGGTTTGGCTGCAAAAAACAATATTAGTGTTTTAAATACCCCTGGAACAATCGATAGTGATTATAGAGGTGAAATTAAAGTAATAATTTATAATCATGGGGATAATGAATTCACTATTAATAATGGAGACAGAATTGCACAAATGATATTAGTTCCTGTTGTTAAAATGGAATTGCAAGAAACTTCAAATTTGCCTGAAACAATAAGAGGAGAAGGTGGTTTTGGGTCAACGGGTAAATGAAATCAAAGTTAAATAAAAATCAAATAGAAAGATTCTCTAGGCAAATAATTTTAAAAAATATAGGTACTCTAGGTCAAAAAAAAATTATCCAATCCAAAGTGTTAATTATCGGTATGGGTGGATTAGGATGTCCAATTGCAGAATTTTTAACAAGGGCTGGAGTTGGTTCTTTAGGAATTATTGACTCTGATAATGTTGAATTATCAAACATCCATAGACAAAGTCTTTATGATACTGGAGATTTAAAAAAACCTAAAGTTAAAGCAGCCTTAAAAAAATTAAATAAAATTAATACCAAAACTAAAATCTCTTGCTATAAAATTAGACTAGATAAAAATAATTTTAGTAAAATAATAAAAAACTACGATTGCATAATTGATGGATCAGATAATTTTAAGACTAAATTTTTAATTAATGACTTTTGTATAAAATCAAAAAAATTTCTAATAACTGGGGCAATTAGTAAATTTGATGGTCACATATTTACATTTGATTTTAAGAATAAAAAAAATCCTTGTTTAAGATGTTTTTTTCAAGAAAACGAAATTTCAGATGATATTTTAAACTGTGAATTCGAGGGTGTTTTAGGAACCGTTGCAGGTATAATTGGAACTATTCAAGCCAATGAAGCATTAAAACAAATTCTAAATATAGGAAAAAACTTAAATGGATTCATTCTAATATTGGATTTACTAAATTTAAATTTTAGAAAAGTTAAATTAAATAAACGGAAAATGTGTCTGTGCAAATAAACCTAAAACTAATTATCTTAATCATATTCACTTTTTTCTCATCATCAACAACTAATGCAGAAGAAATTTTTTTATCATTAAAAAAAAATAAAGTTAATGTAAGGTATGGCCCAAGCTTTGAGTCTCCTGTTAAATTTGTTTATAAAAAAATTAATTTACCAATTAAACAGATAGATAAAAAAGAAAATTGGAGAAGAATTATTGACTTTAAAAATAATAGTGGATGGATACACAGATCGCAATTAAAACAGGTAAATTCAATTATTCCTTTAAACGAAAAAATTTTATTTGAAAAACCATCTAATTTTTCAAAACCAATAGCAAAGATTCAAAAGGGAAGAGTTTTATTAATTAAAAAATGTATAGAAGAATGGTGCAAAATAAGTTCAAATAAAATTAAAGGTTGGATAAAAACTGATAATATTTGGGGTTCAATTAATTGAAATCTGTTGATAAAGATTTAACAGTTATATCGGTTAACTTAGTGGTATGAGAGTACTCTTTATGATCAATACCAAGTTCAATTTGCAAAGAGTCTGATGTAAATTTTTTTATTTGCTCATCATTAAATTTAAAATGAACAAATTGAACTGAAGATGCTTTTCCATTAGCTGATGTTCTGTCAACATCCATTTCTGGTATAGCTTTAATTTTTTCTGCACCTATTTTCATAAAAACATTTTCCTCTATTCCACCAACTTTACCTAAAAAGGTTGCTCTAGATACAGGGTTATCTATTTCAAACATTAAAGTTGCTATCAATTCTTTACCATTTGGTATCAAGGGATTATAAGCTAAAAGCTCATCTTTCAATTGTTCATCCCCACCTTTTTCTATATAAAGCATTTCTTGAACCTGAGCTAACATTGTCTCATAACATTCAAAATAAAATGTTGCATATGGTCCTAAGGAAATTCTCCTATTTTTTTTAAATTCAACAATATTTTTTCTTAATTGTTTTCTCTGCTTTGTATAAATATCCAAAGGCATTATATCATTTTTTTGGATTTCTTTTTTTTCTCTAGGCATCATCATAACCTATAGCTTTTTGCAATTAATTCGATGGGATGTACTGCCTCATCATTAGAAATATTTGTATCAACTTCTAGCTGCTTTAAATGTTTACCTGCTAATGGACAATCTGAAGCCATGTACTTATTATTTTTATTTTTTATTTGTCTTGCAGTTGGTCTTCCAACTTTTAATGCTAAGTCATGTGTTTCTTTCATTACTCCAAAAGTCCCTCCATGCCCAGCACACCTTTCAACTACATCTATTTTGGCATTAGGTATCAATTTTAACATATCTCTTGCTTTAATACCCATATTTTGAGCTCTAGCATGGCATGCATGATGGACTGTAACCCCACCATCAATTTCTTGAAGTCCCTCCGCTAATCCCTCTTTTTTAGATATATCAACTATATACTCATCAATATCCATTACATTTTTTGATAATTTTTTTACATTTTCATCATTTGGTAATAATAATGGCCATTCAAATTTCAACATTAATCCACAACTTGCTGTGAGAGTAATTACTTTATAGCCCTTGTCGACCCATTCTAACAAATCATTAGATACTTTTTTTGCTTGTTGAACAACTTTTGGTAAATCTGCTTGCTCTAAAAATGGCATCCCACAACAGCCTGGATAAGCTTCTTGAACTTCAACACCATTTTTTTTAAGAACTTTTAGGGCGGCAACACCTGTATTTTTTTTATTAAAATTTACAAAACAAGTAGTATAAATAACTACTTTTCTCTCATCATTTTTTAGATCGTAGTTAATTAAGTCTTTATTTTTTTTAAAAAAATTTGAAAAGGTTTCAGAATTATACTTTGGTAATTGAACTCTTATGTCTATTCCAGCAATTATTTCTAAAATCTTTCTCAGAAATTTATTTTTAATATTTGAGGCCCAATTAACAAATTTTGAGAACATTATACCGAATTTAGAATTTCTATCAATTTCTGCCAGTTGTCTTGGTATAATAGATAATTTTCCTAATTTCTTTTGTGCTGTTCTGTATCTCAGCATTAAATGAGGGAAATCTAAATCAAAATCATGTGGTGGTACGTATGGACATTTTGTCATGAAACACATATCGCAAAGTGTACATGCATCAACTACAGGTGCAAATTGGTCACTAAGTAAACTATCTACATCTTCATTTTTCGACTCATCTATCATATCAAAAAGTTTAGGAAATGAGTCACAAAGATTAAAACATCTTCTGCATCCATGACAAATATCAAAAACTCTTCTCATTTCAGCATCTAATTTTTCTGGATTTAAAAAATCAGGATGCTCGAAATTAATTGGATGACGAATAGGTGCTTCTGTACTACCTTCTTTGCTCATATTTAATTTTAAAAAATTTAAAGATTTTAGTGGGTGATAAACACCCACTAATTAATATCGGTTAGCTTATAGATTCTAAAGTTTTTTGGAATTTACCAGCATGAGATTTTTCAGCTTTTGCTAAAGTTTCAAACCAATCAGCAATTTCTTCAAAACCTTCTTCTCTTGCAGTCTTAGCCATACCAGGGTACATATCTGTATATTCATGGGTCTCACCTTGAACTGCTGAAGCTAAATTTGCTTTAGTTTCACCAATCGGTAGACCTGTAGCCGGATCACCAACTTCCTCTAAATACTCAAGATGACCATGTGCATGACCTGTTTCACCTTCTGCAGTTGATCTAAAAACTGAAGCAACATCATTGTATCCTTCGATGTCTGCTTTTTGAGCGAAATAAAGATATCTTCTGTTTGCTTGGCTTTCACCTGCAAATGCTGCTTCTAGATTTTCTTTTGTTTTTGTTCCTTTTAATGACATTTTTATCTCCTTAATTAATTACATAAGATATAATCATTCTAAATTACTTGTCAATAGTTTAGAATAGTTATAATGTAGTTTTTAAGTAATTGAAATTATTGTATTAATTTTGATTTTGATTATCACTCGCAACTTTTATTAAAACTTCTACAGAATTAATTTTTTTTCCAGTAATATTTTTTCTAATATTAATTTTTTCGATATCATTCTTATCACAATCAATTAATTGATTTGTATCTTCATCAAAAAAATGATGGTGGATTGTTGTATTTGTATCAAAATAACTTTTGTCACCATTAATAGAAATTTCCTTTAAATAACCTTTATCTTTGAAAGCATGAACTGTGTTATAAACTGTAGCTAATGATATTTTTTCATTTATTTCTTTAGAAATGCTTTTTGCTAGATCGTTAATCGTGAAATGAAAAGTTTTCTCTCTATTGAATAAAACTTCACAAATTTTAAGTCTTTGTTTGGTGGGTCTTAACCCAGATGATCTTAATTTATCAATAAATTCGTTGTTTTTTAGCATTGTTACTTATAATAATTCTAAACTATATGTATATTATAATTTAACAAAATCAAGTATTAAGGGTGTTCAATTTTATGAAAAAAAACTCCTATTCATATGATGAACTTATAAATTGTGGAAATGGAGGTCTTTTTGGCCCTGGAAATGCAAAATTACCACTTCCCCCAATGCTTATGTTTGATAGAATTACTGAAATTAATGATGGTAACGGAACTTTTAAAAAAGGTTCTTTAAAAGCAGAACTTGATATTAGAAAAGACCTTTGGTTTTTTGATTGTCATTTTAAAGAAGATCCAGTGATGCCTGGATGCCTAGGTCTTGATGCTATGTGGCAATTAGTAGGTTTTTATTTAGGTTGGATTGGAAACCCAGGAAAAGGAAGAGCTTTAGGGGTTGGGAATGTAAAATTCACTGGAGAAGTTTTACAAAATGTTAAACTAGTCAGATATGAGATTGATATGAAAAAGATTATGTCACCTGGAGGAACAACTGTAGGACTTGCAAATGGTGTGGTTTTAGCAGATGATAAAAAAATATATTCAGCAGATAGTTTAAAGGTAGGATTGTTTAAATAATGAGAAGAGTGGTAATTACTGGTATGGGAATTGTTTCTTGTTTGGGAAATAACCAAGAAGAAGTTCATCAATCTTTATTAAATTCAAAATCTGGAATATCATTTAGTGAAGAGTATAAAGAGCATAATTTAAAAAGTCATATTCATGGTAAACCAAAAATAAAACTTGAAGATCACATCGATAGAAAAACTATTAGATTTATGGGATCTGGCTCTGCTTATAATTATATTGCAATGAAAGAGGCTATTGAAGACTCTGGATTAGAAGATACAGAAGTCAGTAATTTTAAAACTGGAATAGTTATGGGTTCAGGAGGACCATCAATTGAAAATGTAATTTTAGCAGCAGACAAAACTAGAGCAAAAACACCAAAATTAATGGGACCATTTGTAGTTCCAAGAACTATGGCAAGTACTGCTTCAGCAACACTTGCTGTTCCTTTTAAAATTAAAGGAACTAACTACACAATGAGTTCTGCTTGTGCAACTAGCGGACATTGTATTGGAAACTCAATGGAACTAATCCAAATGGGTAAACAAGATATTGTATTTGCTGGTGGAAGTGAAGAAATTCATTGGGCAATGACTGCAATGTTTGATGCAATGACTGCTTTATCATCAAAATACAATGATACACCTGAAAAAGCATCAAGAGCTTACGATAAAACTAGAGACGGTTTTGTAATTGCTGGTGGTGGAGGTGTTTTAGTGCTTGAAGAATACGATCATGCTAAAGCTAGAGGAGCAAAAATATATGCAGAATTAACTGGTTATGGAGCAACATCTGATGGATATGATATGGTTGCACCATCGGGTGAAGGAGCTGTAAGATGTATGCAAATGGCTATGGCTACAGCTAAAAATAAAATCGATTATATTAATACTCACGGTACTTCAACTCCCGTTGGAGATATTACGGAATTGAATGCTGTTAAAGAAACATTTGGAGCTAATGTTCCAAAAATTAGCTCAACAAAATCTTTGTCAGGTCACCCCTTAGGGGCTGCATCAGTACATGAGGCAATCTATTGTTTAATTATGATGAAAAATAATTTCATTGCTGGATCAGCAAACATTAGTGAAATGGATGATGAGGCAAAAAAATTTCCAATAGTTGCTAAAACAGAAACTGGAGCAACTTTAAATACAGTTATGTCTAACAGTTTTGGTTTTGGTGGAACTAATGCTGCTCTAATTTTTGAGAAAGTATAGTTATGAGTCTAATGAAAGGTAAAAAAGGATTGATTATGGGTGTTGCCAATGAAAGATCTATTGCTTGGGGAATTTCACAAAAACTTGCTGAAGCTGGAGCTGAACTTGCATTCACTTACTTAGGAGATGCTTTAAAAAAAAGAGTTATTCCTTTAGCTGAAAAGTTAAATTCAAAAGTAACATTTAGTTGTGATGTTGAGAAAAAAGAAGAAGTAGTAAAATTATTTGAAGATATTAAATCTAAATGGGATGAAATTGATTTTGTAGTTCATGCTGTAGCATTTTCAGATAAATCAGAATTATCTGGAGAATATTTAAATACTACTAGAGAAAATTTTTTACGAAGTATGTTAATCTCATGTTTTTCATTTACAGAAGTTGCAAAAGAAGCATCTAAAGTAATGAAAAAAGGTGGTAGTATGTTAACTTTAACTTACGAATCTACCAAAGCTATTCCAAATTATAATGTAATGGGTGTTTGTAAATCTGCTCTTGAAGCAAGTGTTAAATACCTTGCAAGAGACTTAGGTACAAAAGGTATGAGAGTTAATGCTATTAGTGCAGGGCCAATTAAAACATTAGCAGCTTCCGCCATTGGAGATGCAAAATTTTTATATAAATGGAATGAAGACCATTCTTTCTTAAAAAGAAACGTAGATATTCATGATGTTGGGAATTCAGCATTATACCTTTTAAGTGACCTAGCAAATGGTGTTACGGGCGAAATTCACTATGTAGATGCAGGATATAACAAAGTTGGAATGCCAGATCCAAAAAATATTACCTAAAATAGTTTTTAATTTAGTAAAACTTAAATAAGTATTATGTTAGGGTTAAACAAATGAAAGTAGACCAATTAATACGACAAGCTAAAATTTTACTTGGTGAAAATAAATTAAAGGATGCTCAAATTCTTTTTCAGAATATCATAAAAGTCGAGCCAGCCAATTATAAGGCGCATACTAACATAGGTGCTATATTACTTAAACTTGGTGATTTAGATAAAGCAAAGAAAAGTTTTAGTAAAGCAATAGAATTAAATCCTGAATTTGAAATAGCTCATTTTAATTTGGGAATCGTTGAAGCAAAACTTCTTAAATTTAATGAAGCTGAAAAAAGTTATAAAAAGGCTATTAAATTAAAAAAAAATTATGCTGAAGCTTATTCTAACTTAGGTTCAATATATCTTAAACTTGAAAAATTAAATGAAGCAGAAGAAAATTTTAAGGAAACAATAAAATTTAAACCTAAATTTGCAATAGGCCACTACAATCTGGCTTGTACACAAGAAAAACTTAATAAATTTAATGAGGCTGAAAAAAGTTATAAAAAAGCTATTGAGTTGAAAGAAAATTATACTGAGGCTCTAAATAATTTAAACAGAATGATAAAACAAAATAAACTTTTATCAGATCTTAGAGAAGTTAGAAAAAAGAAAATAAGTAATCAACTTAATAAAGTTGGACTATCATCAAACCCCTTTATTTCAAAAAGAAAAGTGGAGAAGGAGCTCATTACAGAGATATATAAAATAAATTCTATAGAAATAGATAATACTAAAGATATAAGATTTGGTAATGGTAAGTTTTCAGATTATGAATTATTTGAAAATGACTCTATTATTCTTAACAAGGTAGAGAAAGACTTAACGCAAATTATAAGCCAAACAATAAAATCAGATATTTTTATTATTGATTCTTTTTTTAATATTTTGCGTACTGGTAGTGGATTAGCTTCTCATCATCATATAAATAATTTTGATAGAAAGCATAATTTAGGAAATCAGAAATATAGTCTTACATATTATCTAACTGTTGGAGATCAAAACTGTAATGAACCTGGAATTTTGAAACTATATGACCCAAATGAGGAAATATTGCCTTCAGAGGGGACTATTGTAATTTTTCCAGCAAACAGGCTTCACTCTGCATCTTACGGAGGGAAAACTGATAGAGTTATGATTGGTGTAAATTTTTATAGTCTAATTTAAGAGGCTTTATCTCACTTCAGATTCTCCCTTAAATTTATTCAGAAGCTTGTTTCATAGAAAGTTTAACTTTACCTCTATCAAAACCAATTACTTTAACTTTTACCTCATCACCTTCTTTAACTACGTCAGTAACCTTAGCCACTCTTTTATCTGCTAGTTCTGAGATATGAACTAGTCCATCTTGTTTTCCTAAAAAATTAACAAATGCACCAAACTCCATAATCTTCATAACTTTACCTGAATAAATTTTATTCAGTTCAGCTTTTGCAGTGATATCCTTTATCATTTGCATAGCAATGTTTCTAGACTCTTCATCAGGAGCAGCAACTGTTACAACTCCTTCATCATTTACATCTACTTTTGCACCTGATTTTTCTACAATCTCTCTGATTGTTGCTCCACCTTTTCCAATTACAGCAGCAATGTCTTTTTTATCGACAGTTATTTGTTCCATTTTTGGAGTATGTTTTCCAACATCATCTCTTGAAGCTGATAAAGCTTTATTCATTTCACCTAAAATATGAATTCTTCCATCTTTAGCTTGCTTTAAAGCCTTTTCCATTATTTCAAAAGTAATACCTGTAATTTTGATATCCATTTGAAGTGAAGTAATTCCATCTTTAGTTCCAGCGACTTTAAAGTCCATATCGCCTAAATGATCTTCATCACCTAAAATATCGGATAGTACGCTAAAATCATCACCCTCCTTAATTAATCCCATTGCAATACCTGCAACTGGTTCTTTAATAGGAACACCAGCATCCATTAACGCTAGAGATGCCCCACAAACAGTGGCCATTGAAGAGGATCCGTTAGACTCTGTAATCTCTGATACAATTCTAAAAGTGTATGGAAAAGCTTCTTTTGATGGCAGTGAAGAATTAATTGCTCGCCATGCTAGTTTACCATGTCCAATTTCTCGTCTTCCAGTTCCAATTCTTCCAGTTTCACCAACTGAAAAAGGCGGAAAGTTGTAGTGAAGCATGAATCTTTCTCTGTGTTGTCCGTCCAAACTTTCTAATCTCTGCTCATCATCAGAAGTTCCCAAAGTAGTAACAACAATTGCTTGAGTTTCGCCTCTAGTAAATAATGCAGAGCCATGAGTTCTTGGTAAAACTCCAACTTCACATGAAATAGCTCTTACATCAGACAAACCTCTGCCATCGATTCTATTTTTATTTTTAAGGATATCAGTTCTTACAATAGATTTTTCTAAATTTTTTAATTGGCTGTTAACATCAAGATCAGTATAGTTTTCATCATCTTCATAAAGTTTTTTAGCTTTATCTGTAATTTCTGAAATTTGATTTGATCTATCTTGTTTATCTTTTGTTGCAAAAGCTTTTTTAAGATCATCTGTAAAATTTGCCTCAAGTTTTTTCTTAATCTCAGACAAGTCTTTTTTCTCAACAGTCCATTCAGGTTTTCTGCACTCTTTAGCAAGTTGCTCAATCATTTCAATTACTGGACTAAAGCCCTCGTGTCCAAATTTAACTGCATTTAACATTTCTTCCTCTGTTAAACCATTAGCTTCCGACTCAACCATTAAAACAGCATCTTTGGTACCCGCTACAACTAAATCTAAACTTGATTTTTCTAATTCTGACTTTGATGGATTAAGTATGTATTTGCCATCAACAAAACCTACTCTAGATGCTCCCACGGGACCCATAAACGGCATTCCTGATATAGCCAATGCTGCTGAAGAGGCAATAATTGCTAAAATGTCTGGTTGATTTTCTTTGTCATATGAAATCACAGTTGGTAATAGCTGAACTTCATTTTTAAATTCATCTGGGAACAAAGGTCTGATTGGTCTATCAATTAACCTGGATATTAATGTTTCACTTTCAGTTGGTCTTGCTTCTCTTTTAAAATACCCCCCAGGAATTTTTCCTCCAGCATAGTATTTTTCTTGGTAATTTACTGATAAAGGAAAATAATCCATATCTGGGTTTACCTTCTTTGCTCCTACCACTGTTGCTAAAATAACTGTTTCACCACATGAAGCTATGATTGCACCATCTGCTTGTCTTGCTACTTTGCCTGTTTCTAAACTTATCTTCTTTCCTGCTACTTCAATTTCCTTCTTATATACTTTAAACATTTCATTTCCATTTCGTTTCGTTCATTTCATTCCGTTCTATCCAACTTGATTTTTATTTTCTTAAATTCAATTTTGACAGTACATTTTTGTAAGAATCCACTTTATTCTTTTTAAGGTATTCTAACAATTTCTTCCTTCTATTTACCGCTCTCAACAATCCAACAGATGAGTGTTTATCTTTTTTAAATTGTTTAATATGTTTAGAGAGAGATTCAATTTTGTCAGTTAACAAAGCAATCTGAATTTCTGAAGATCCAGTGTCCTTTTCATGAATTGCTAACTCTAGTGCTTTTTTATTCATATCTTGTCTTTCCTATTTATTTGTTTGTTTTATTAAATTTTCTATTTTTTCAGCATATTCAAATGAGTCATCTTTTTTAAAAAGTAATTTTGGTAAAAATTTCATAGTCACTTTTTGTGATAGTATTTTTCTAATTAAAAATGAATATTTCTTTAAAATTTGAATAATTTCTTCTGCATCTTTACCGCCTAAAGGAAGTACGTATGCCTTAGCAATTTTTAAATCTTGACTCATTTTTACTTCAGTAACAGTTATATTGTTGGTTTCTAAATTTGGGACTTTAGCCTCATTTCTAATAAAAATCATGCTTAAAGACTGTTTAATCATTTCTCCAACTCTTAATTGTCTTTGAGATACTGGTTTTCCTATTCTATCCGCCATTAGATTGATCTTTCTGTTGAGACGGTACTAAATGCTTCTATTGTGTCATTTTTTTGGAAATCCATGTAATCTTTAACTGTAATTCCACATTCCTGACCATTTGTTACCTGTTTTACTTGATTTTTTTCCCTAAAAAGCGTTCCCACTTTACCTGTATAGATAATTGCACCATCTCTAATTATTCTCACTTCTGAAACACTTGTAATTTCACCTTCAGTCACTTTTGAACCAGCAACTTTTCCAGCACCAGAAACTTTAAATATTTCTAATATTTGAGCAGCTCCTGTAATAGTTTCTTTAACATCTGGTGTAAGCAATCCTGACATTCTCTTTTTAATAAAATCTAAAACTTCATAAATTATATTATATGAAGAAATTTTTATATTTTCTTTTTCAGCAAGTTTTTTTGCTTCTTTACTTGGTTTGACATTAAATGCTACTAAAACAGCGTTAGATGCTTTAGCTAAAGTTACATCTGTTTCAGTAACCATGCCAATATCTGCTAAAA
The DNA here is from genome assembly GCA_902602105.1 of uncultured Pelagibacteraceae bacterium. The sequence goes on along the minus strand of CACKPP010000001.1, from coordinate 44,013 downwards.
TTATTTTTGGTTTTACCTCATCATGCTTAATTTGGCTAATAGCACTTTTAATCGCCTCTGACGATCCATGAACATCTGATTTAATAATTAAGTTTAATTCTTCTGTTGATTTGTCTGAAAATGCTGAGTCTTGAGTTGCAAATGTTAAAGGATTTTTTACACCTTTGTTTTCTTCAGCTCTATTTTCACTTAAAGTTTTTGCTTCTTTTTCATTATCAACAACAATAAAATCGTCCCCAGCTTTTGCAGCACCATTAATTCCTAAAATTTCTACTGGTGATGATGGTGAGGCCTCATTAATATTTTTTCCTTGATCGTTAATGATTGCTCTAACTTTTCCCCATCTTAATCCACTTACAAAAAAATCTCCTTTTTTTAAAGTCCCAGTGGTAACAATTATTGATGCAACTGGTCCTCTACCAACATCAATTTTAGACTCTAAAACAATACCTGTAGCTTTAGACTCAAAATCTGTTTTTAAATCTAATATTTCAGCTTGAAGACTTATTGACTCTACTAATTTATCTAAATTCTTTTTTGTTTTAGTCGAAACTTCAACCATTAGAGTATCTCCAGACAAATCCTCTGCAATTAATTCATATTCTAATAATTGATTTTTAATTTTTTGGGGATCTGCTTCGGGTAAATCGCACTTATTTATTGCAACTACTATAGGAACATTTGCTGCTTTAGCATGTTTGATGGACTCTATTGTTTGAGGTTTAACTCCATCATCAGCAGCTATTACTAGTACTACTATGTCGGTTAGTTTCGATCCTCTTGCCCTCATTTCTGTAAACGCTGCATGACCTGGAGTATCTATAAAAGTTAATTTGCTTGTTTGTGTTTCAATTTGATAAGCACCAATATGTTGAGTAATGCCGCCAAATTCTCCTGAAACAACATTTGAACTTCTTAAAGTGTCTAAAACTGAAGTTTTACCATGATCAACATGGCCCATTACTGTAACTATAGGAGGTCTATTCTTTAAATTCTCTGTTCTTGAAGCTTTTATTTTTTGAATTATTTCCTCTGCTTTTTCCTCACGTATTGGATTGTGACCAAATTCTTTTACTAAATACTCAGCGGTATCAGCTGCTAATGTTTGATTAATAGTAACCGTTACCCCCATACCAAATAAAAATTTAATAACATTGCTTGATTGCTCAGCCATTCTATTAGCAAGTTCTCTGACTGTTATTGCTTCAGGTATATTAATGTCTCTTTTAATTGGTTTTAAATTCTCATTATTGTCTTCTTTATTTATATTCTTAAGCTCTTTTTGCCTTGCTCTTTTTACAGATGCCAAGCTTCTTTGTTTAGTTTCTATTTCATCGCTCAAAGCTCTTGAGACTGTGAGCTTCAATTCTCTTTTTTTTGTAGTAGATTTTGTTTTTTTATTTTTATTATCAATATCTTCCTTTAATCTTTTTGTTGCTCTTTGTTCAGCTAATTTTCGTCTTTCAAAATCACTTGTAATTGGTGGAATTTTTGAACTACTTGATTTAAAAGGCACACCTTTTTTAAAATCAGAAGATGTTTTAGATCCAAAAGGCTTACTGAAACTAGTTCTTTTTAAAGTTCTGCTAGACTGTTTTTCTATAACTACAGTTTTTTTTCCTTGAGTTTTTGAACTATCAAAATTTTTAAATGATTTCTTGGGACTTCCAGAAATTGTAAGCTTTGTTTTTTTGTTTTCCATTTCTCATCCCTCAATCTTTATATATAATGTTTCTTGCTGACATAATTAATTCATCTGCTTCTTCTTTTGATAATGCAAACTCCTCCAAATAACCATGAATTTTTACTCTTTCTCCTTTAATAATATCATATCCCCCTGTTAGCTCATCTGAAGCTAAATCTGCAAAATCTTCTAACTTTAAAATTTTTTGTTCCCCTAAAGTCATTAACATTCCAGGTGTCAAACCTTTCAGATCAATCAATGCACTCTCAAGTCCTAAATCTTTTATTCTTTGTGAAATATCCTCTTGGTCTTTTACATAAAATTCTTTAGCTCTTTCAATTAATGCTTTAGCTGTATCCTCCTCTATTCCCTCTATTTTAGTCAAATTTTCTGCTGAAGTATCCTTAATATCGTCAATTGTGGAAAACCCTTCTGCAACTAACAATTGACCTAAAGTTTCATCTAATTCTAAATTTTTAACAAAATTTTCTGTTTTTTCTTTAAACTCAAGCTGTCTTCTCTCAGAGTCTTCTTGATCAGTCATTATATTAATTTCATAATTTAAAAGTTTGGTAGCAAGTCTGACATTCTGTCCTCTTCTACCTATTGCTTTACTTAAGTTTTCTTCTGTAAGTATTACGTCTAATTTCTTTCTTTCAGTATCAACATTTACTCTTTGAACTTCTGCGGGTGACAAAGCATTAGAAACTAGAATAGCAGGATCCTCTGACCAATTAACAATATCGATTTTTTCACCTTGAAGCTCATTAACTACTGCCTGAACTCTAGAACCTCTCATACCAACACAAGCCCCAACTGGATCAAGCGAGGTATCAACTGCCTTTACACAAATTTTTGCTCTACTACCAGGGTCTCTTGAAGAAGACTTTATCTCAATTAAACCATCATAAATTTCTGGCACTTCTTGAATAAAAAGTTTTTCCATAAATTTTGGGTGTGCTCTGGATAAGAAAATTTGTTGCCCTCTTTGCTCTCTTCTAACATCATTACAATAAGCTTTTATTCTATCGCCAGCTTTAATATTTTCTCTAGGGATAAGCTCATTTTTTTGAATAATTGCTTCTGTTCTTCCTAAATCAACAATTACATTTCCAAATTCTAATCTCTTTACAATACCACTTAAAATTGTATCTTTTTTATCAACAAAATCATTAAATTGCCTCTCACGTTCTGCTTCCCTTACATTTGAGTTAATAACTTGTTTAGCTGTTTGTGCAGCAATTCTTCCAAAATCAAAAGAGGGCAAGGGCTGAAGTATTTCATCACCAATTTTTTTATCTTTATTAATCTCATTTAAATTTACCGCATCTTCAAATTTTATTTGTGTATTAGAGTTTTCAGGATTTTCAGAAATAACCAGTTTTCTAAAAATTTCGATATCACCACTATCTCTATCAATTAAAACTTTAATTTCATTGTCTTGGCCAAATTTTGATTTTGCCGCTTTTGCAATACCTGTTTCCATAGAACTAATTATAAGCTCTTTATCAATAGATTTTTCCAAAGCTACTGCCTCAGCTATTCTTAATAATTCAAGTTTATCTGCTCTTTTGTTTAACATCTTTATCTGCTCCAAAAAAAAATGGGCTAAAGCCCATTTTTGTAAATTCAATAATGTAAATGCAATATAATAAAGTTTATTTTTAATTCAACAGAAACTATTTAGAAAAAACGTTTATTTTATCAGTTTTTTCCCATGAAAATGATCCATTATCTTCTGGCATTCTTCCAAAGTGACCATAAGAAGCTGTTTTTTCATATATAGGTTTATTTAAACTTAACATTTCTCTAATTCCTCTAGGGCTAAGATCAAAGTTTTCTTTTATTTTTTCTATAACAAATTTATTTTTATCTAAATCATTATCAAATAAATCAATATAAATTGATAACGGCTTTGATACACCAATAGCATAAGCTAACTGAATTAAACATTTGTCAGCAATTTTTGAGGAAACAACATTTTTGGCAATATATCTTGCAGCATAAGCGGCAGATCTATCAACTTTAGTTGGATCTTTACCTGAAAATGCCCCACCTCCATGTGGTGCAGCACCGCCATAAGTATCAACTATAATTTTTCTTCCTGTCAATCCACAATCTCCATCTGGACCACCAATAACAAAATTTCCAGTAGGGTTAACATAAAATTCATCTTCATTAAAATTTTCAAGAAAGTTTTTAGGAATAGATTTTAACATATAAGGTCTTAATAAATCTCTTACTTGTGATTGATTTACACCTGCGGAATGTTGAGATGATATTACTACAGATTTTACTCTAGATGGTTTACCATCTATATACTCAAATGTAACTTGACTTTTTGAGTCTGGTTCAATGTTTTTTAATTTGCCTGACTTTCTATCCTCAGCCATTAATCTTAAAATTTTATGTGAATAATGAATAGGTGCAGGCATTAACACATCTGTTTCATTACACGCATATCCAAACATAATACCTTGGTCACCTGCTCCTTCATCTTTATTTCCTGAAGAATCCACACCCATTGCAATATCTGCTGATTGTGAGTGCAAATGACTTTCAATATTTGTTGCTTCTTTCCATGTAAAGCCTTCTTGATCATAACCAATGTCTTTAATACAATTTCTTACTTTTTCGATTAGATCTTCTTTTTTAATTTCAGGACCTCGAACTTCTCCAGCTAAGACAACTTTATTAGTAGTTGTAAGTGTTTCACATGCAACTCTTGAAAATGGATCTCCAGAAAGATAAGTATCAACAACCATATCTGAAATTCTATCTGAAACTTTATCAGGATGACCTTCGGAAACTGACTCACTTGTGAAAAGAAAATTTTTAAGATTACTCATTGTTAATTCTATTAAATGAAAATATTAAAAAAATATACAATAAAATTAATAATCCAAAAATTTTATTTCCAAATCTAGAAAATATTGTTGGTTGTATTTTCCTGTTCTCATTAAAATCAATATAACCAGATTGGTTAAAGTTAACTCTTTGTTCAATCTGACCTAATGGATTTATTATTGCTGTAATTCCATTGTTCGCTGAGCGAAGTACATATTTGCCACTTTCTATTGCTCGTATAATACTATGAATAAAATGTTGCTTTGGGCCGATTGATTTACCAAACCATCCATCTTCTGAAATATTAACAATAAAATCAAAATCATGATTGTCAAATAATTTACCTGAATAAATTATTTCATAGCAGATAAGAGGTAAAATTTTTAAAAGAAAATCTTTTTTTTTTATTGTGATTATATTTCTTTGATTTCCACTAGAGAAAGATTGATAATTGTTAGTTAAAGAATTTAAACCAATACTTTTCAAAAGACCTTCAAAAGGTAAAAATTCGCCAAATGGTACTAATTTAATTTTAGAATAAGAGTTTAATAAATTTAAGCCATCATCGTAAACAGATAGCGAATTAAAATATTTTTTAGATCCATTTTCTATAGATTGACTGTTAATTCCTAAAATTAACAAATGATTTTTGTTAAAGTGTTTATTAAATAACCATTTAAATTTAGTTAATTGATTTTGTGAAATATTTGGAAGAATGCCTTCTGGCCATATAAAAATAATTTTTTCATCAGTTTTGGGATTGCTTATTTTGATTAAATCTTTGATCACTGAAACTGAGTTTGTATTTGAGTAGAATCTATCAAGACTAATATTAGAACTAATAACTCTTATCTTATATTCATAAATTTCTTTTTCTGCTTTATTAAATTTCGCCTTATATGATGATCCATATATATAAAAAAATATAGTAGAAATAAGAAAAAAAATACAAATTACTAAATCTTTTTTTGACTCTTTTAAAATAAATATGGCTGGACTTGTAAATAAAGAAATACAAAACAAATTAAATCCATATGTGCCAATTATTGAAGTAATACTTAAAAATTCGAGGTGTTTGGAAAAACTATAAGCTATTAAATTCCAGGGAAATCCAGTTAAAATTGAGCCTCTAACAAATTCTAAAATACCAAATGTTAGAGAAAAAGTCAGAAAGGAACTTACAATTTTTTTTGGTTTAAAAATTATAAAAAAATAAGAAACTAATCCATAAAAAATAGCTAAAAATCCAGGTATCAAAATTACAGTTAACGGGATTAAAGATCTATAATTTTCATCAAATGTTAAAGAAATCGATATCCAATATAAATTGGATGCAAAATAACCAAAACCAAATAACCACCCATAAATAAAAAAAAGTTTTATATTTTTATGTTGTTTTGATTTTTTTATTAAAAATAAAAAAAAAGAAGTAAATGTTAAAAAGTTAATAACTAAATAATTAAATGGATGTAGGCTTAAAGAAGTTACCATTCCTAAAATAACTAAAAATATTAATTCAATGTATAATTTTTTATTCAATGTTATTTAGTTTTAAAATTACTGATTGATATATTCGATTTTCTTCTTTTAACATCTTTTTATAATTTTCAGATTTTTTATGGTCAAAACCTAATAGATGGAGAAAACCGTGAATAAAAATTTTAATTAATTTTTTTTTAAAGAATTTTATTTTTTGGGCTTTTGGTCTATCAATAAAATTGTAACTTATTATGATATCTCCTAAATAAATTTGTTTCGAAACTTTTATTTTTTTTTCAAATGGAAATGATAAGATATCTGTAGCTTTATTTTTGTTTCTAAAATTGCTATTCAGTTTTTTTATATTTTTATTGTTTGAAAGCAACAATGAAAGATAAATTTTTTTGTTTGAAAAATTATATTTTTTAGGGAATGCTTTGCAAATTTTCTTAAAAAATAACTCCTTTTTTTTAAGTCTTTTAGACCAAGCCTTCTCATCAGAGAAGACATTAATTTTAATCATTGTTGGAATAAGCTTTAACTATTTTAGATACCAGTGGGTGACGAACAACATCTGAATGATCAAAGTCAACAACTGCAATTTCATTTAAATGGCCAAGTAGTTCTTTAGATCTGACTAAGCCTGACATACTTTTATTGGGTAAATCTATTTGGGTTGGATCTCCATTAACTACTATTTTTGAATTTTCTCCTATTCGAGTTAAGAACATCTTAATCTGTGTATCAGTAGCATTCTGAGCTTCATCTAAAATGGCAAATGAATTTTTCAATGTTCTTCCTCTCATAAAAGCTAATGGTGCAATTTCAATATCGCCAATTTCTATCATTCGCTGGATTTTTTCAAAATCAAAAAGATCATATAAAGAATCGTATAATGGTCTTAGATAAGGATCAACTTTCTCTTTCATGTCACCTGGTAAAAAACCCAAACGCTCACCAGCTTCAACTGCAGGTCTGGATAATATTATTCTTTCTATTTTTTTTTCTAATAACATTGTGAGACCTACTGCTACTGCTAAGAATGTTTTACCTGTACCGGCAGGTCCAGCTGAAATAATAATGTCACTTTGTCTTAAAGCTCTTACGTAACCTTTTTGCTTCTCGGATCTTGGAATAATAGATTTTTTTGGAGTTTTGATAATGTCAGTAACATTGTTGTTTTTTACTTTTTCATTAATCATAAATTTATCTACTGATGAAACTATGTCTTTATTTTCAATACTACCATTATTTATAAATTGATTAACTAAAAATTGAATTGCATTCTTTACAATTTCATTTGTTTTGGGATTAGATTTGATCAATATAGAATTTCCTCTGGAATATAAATTAGACTTTGTTATTTTTTCTAACTCTTTTAAATTTTTATTAAACTCTCCAGCTATGCCCATTAATAAATCATTATCATGAAAAATAATACTCAGAGCATTATTTTCTGAATATACAAACTTAAGAGATGAACTAATTTTTTTTTCTATTAAACTATTCAATTACTAAGCCACCTTTTGATTTAAATTATTAATTTTTTCTCCAAATAAAGTACTTCTATTACTACGCTTAATTTGTACTGGAACAATTTTTCCAATATCTTTTTTTTTACCATTAAATATTACAGATGTCATATATTCCGAACGTCCAAAAGCTTGTGATTTATCTTCTGTTAAATTCTCAACTAAAACATTTATTATCTTGTTTTCTAATGATTTGTTCATAACTATTTGATTTTCAAATAATTGTTTTTGAATTTTTTCAAGTCTCTCTATAGATATTTTTTTATCAATTAATTTTAAATCTGCAGCTACTGTTCCTGGTCTAGGGCTAAATATAAATGAATATGAATTTACAAACTTAATTTTTTTAATAAGATTAAGTGTATCTAGAAAATCCTGTTCTTCCTCTCCAGGGTAACCTACGATAAAATCACTAGAAAACTCTACATTTGGGTTAATTTCCTTAATTTTATTGAATATCATAAAGTATTCATTGATAGTATGTTTTCTATTCATTAAGTCCAAAATTTTATTAGACCCACTTTGAATAGGTAAATGAACTAACGGCATTAATTTTTTTGAATACTTATAAACCTCTATCAAATCATCTGACATATCTTTTGGATGAGATGTTGTATATCTAATTCTTTCTACTCCAGTGAGCTTTTCAATTTCTAATATTAAATTTGACAGCCTAAGATCATCATTATTATAAGCATTAACATTTTGACCAAGTAAGATTATTTCTTTTGTTCCTTTATCTATTAAATATTTCGCTTCCTCTAAAATTTGTTTAAAAGGTCTTGAGTATTCAGGTCCTCTTGTATAAGGAACCACACAAAAATGACAAAATTTATCACAACCCTCTTGAATCGTTAAATAAGAAGATACTTTTCCAGACTCATTTTTAATTTTACTTAAATAATTAAATTTAGAAATAGGATCAAATTCTGTTTCTTCAATTTTTTTCTTTTTTTCGATATGATTTAAAATAGTATCATTAATTTTATGATAAGATTGTGGACCTATTACTAAGTCTATATAAGGCTCTCTTTTAAGCATTTCTTGATTTTCTGCTTGTGCTACACATCCAGTAATAATAACCAGTGGTTTAGTCTTTGATCTAAAAATTTTTTTAACTCTACCAATTTCGTGATAAACTTTTTCTTTAGCTTTATCTCTTATATGACAAGTATTTAATAAATAACAATTTGCCTCTTCATAATTATTAGTTTTATCATATCCAATTTTTTTAACAGTATCGTAAATACGATTAGAGTCGTATTCGTTCATCTGGCAACCAAAAGTTTTAATAAAAATTTTACGACTCATTTACTGGGGCTTTTTTTTAACCCCATAGAGTTCTAATTTATGATCAACGAGAGTATAGCCATATTTTTCAGCTACTTTTTGTTGGAGCTTTTCAATTTCATCATCAACAAATTCTATAATTTCTCCAGATTTAACATCAATTAAATGATCGTGGTGCCCCTCGTTCAACTCTTCATACCTAGCTTTACCACCTTTAAACTCGTGTTTAGTTAAAATTCCAGACTCTTCAAAAAGTTTTACTGTTCTATAAACAGTTGCAATACTTATTTTAGGATCTATTTTTGAAACTCTATTGTATAATTCATCTACATCAGGATGATCATTGGACTCTGACATTACTTTTGCAATTATTCTTCTTTGATCAGTGAGCTTTACACCTTTTAATTGGCATTTTTGTTCAATTGTTTCTGACATAACTTAATTCTAACTTATATAAATAGGATTAATCAAATTTTTTTTAATACTAAATTTATCGCATAGATTGGGAATATTTTCATATTTAATATCTTCCTCTCCCTTAAAATCTTCAAAACTATAACAATAATAATCAGTTTTATGTACTAAGTGCATTGCTTTTACTATAGATAGAGAATTTCTGATTCCAGCAAAGCTTCCTGGGCCTCTATTTACATAAATTTTTGAAATATCATTTACTTTTAAACCTTTAATTCTTAAAAATTCATTTATTAAAATAATTAGTTTTTCATAATTAATTTTGCTATTTTCATGACTAGTATTATAAATCTTATTATTAAGAATGATCATTAAAAAAATACTTTTGTCAGCAGCATCAATAATTAACTTGTTCATTTTTATTTTTTGCTTTGCAGTAAATAGTAATGCAGAAGATAGTAATAGTAAACGTTATTCGGAAGATGAAGGTATTTTATCAATAATGTATCATCGATTTAATGAGTCGAAATATCCATCTACAAATATACAAATGAATATTTTTAAAGAACACATTGAGATAATTAAAAGATCTAAATTCGAATTTTATAACCCAAAATATTTAGTTAAAGAGTTTAATAATCCAAAAAAACAAAAAAAAATTTTACTCACAATTGATGATGCGTTTGAATCTTTCTATAATGAGGCTTGGCCCTATTTGAGAGATAATAAAATTCCTTTTATATTGTTCACTTCTACTGAGCCAGTTGGAAAAAATGGATATATGACCTGGGATCAAATAAATGAAATTAGAAAATATGATTTTGTTACAATAGGACACCATTCTCATTCCCATGATTATTTAATTGATAAAACAAATGATGAATTTGTTTCTGACATTAATAAAGCAAACAAATTATTTATCAAAAATATTGGATATATACCTGAATTATTTTCATACCCTTTTGGAGAACACTCAAAATTTATGAAAGATTATATTTCAAAACACTTCAAACTTTCTTTTGGCCAACATTCAGGCGTAATAGATGTCAATAAAGATAAATTCGAACTACCTAGATTTCCTATTAATGAAAAATATGGTAAAATAAAAAGATTTAAATCGATTATCAACTACTTTCCACTTGAGTATGAATTTTTAGAACCTGAAGAAAAAAAATTATTAAAAAATGAAAATCCTCCAAAGTTTAAAGTTAAATTTTTTGATAATCAAAAAAATTTAGATAAAATCAAATGCTACTCTAACGAGGGTGGTTATTGGGAAGAGTCAAAAATTAAGTTTTTTGACAATGAACTTTCAATTGAATTTAGAGAACCTTTTGTTCCAAGAAGAGGTCGAATTAATTGTTCTTTGAATGATAATAATAAGTGGCGATGGTTTGGAACTCAATTTATTATTAAATCAAATTAAACTCTCTAATTTAATACTTGATGGAAGTAATTTAGCATCATCAAAATCTTTTAAATTATTTTGCTGAATTATTTTCTTTAATACTTCAACATATTTTTGTCCCGTTTCTGCATACTCATTTAAAAACTCTGAGAGAACTAAACTATCCAATGGTCTTCCTAAATCTCTAAGCTCTGCTCTTGCTTGTCTAAAACGCTTGTACGATGAGTGAGTATTTAAATTTCTTTGATATGCCCTAACTGAAGCTTGTAATACGTTAAACTTCATAACCTTATGACCTTTGTCACTTTCAGACTCTTTGGGCTTTAAACCTTCTCCCGACCATGTCCATTGCCCAAATAGTGCATTGCCCTCTAGAGCAAATCTTGAAGTACCCCAGCCTGTTTCTTTTGCAGCTTGAGCAATGGCAAGTGAAACAGGCACTTCATCCATTCTAATTTTTAAAATTGATAAATCTTTTGATGAGACTCCATATTGTTTATACTTTCTATTGAGCCAGTTATTTTCTAATTTAGTATTTTTATTTTTATTTATAATATTAAAAAGTCTTTTTCTATCTAGTCTAATGTTATTATTTTCTTTAAGAATCAAAGGTAAAACTATTTGAATAAAAAATTCTTTTCTATCACGTGTACTTTCAATTTTTTTTATTTCTTCAGGCAGTAAAGTCAAAGCTACTGGCTTAACCAACTTGTTTTCTCTAACCTCCTTAAGTTTATAATTTGTATCTTCAAATAATTGCTTAATTGTCGAAGCATTTAATCTTACTGTATCAGTTTCTAATTCATTTAAAGTAAATATATCTCTTAATAAATCTTTTTCATCCAAGGTAACATTATCACCATCTATCCCATTATTGAGCGTGTAAACTAGAACTGCTTTTGAATTATTTTTAAAATCTTTTGACTCTAAAATTTTTCTATCTTTAAACTCAATAATGAAAGGCATAATATAAAAAAAAGAAAATATAATCGAACAACTTAATATTATTCTAGGTAGTGAGCCAATTTGCCGATCATCAAAGAATTTGAAAAATCTTAAATGCTTTTTTTGGAATTTTTGAAATAATATCCAAAATAATTTTATTCTTAAAAATATAATATGATTTAAAAAAGAATTATACTTTTTAATAATAAAATTTTTTTTCATTTATTGTATTGCTTCAACCTGTTTAACTTCTGGAATATAATGACATAAAAGATTTTGAACACCTTGCTTTAATGTCATTGTTGAGCTAGGACATCCTGAGCAGCTACCTTGCAACTGAACTTTCACAATTCCATCTTTAAATTCTTTAAATCTTATATCGCCACCGTCTTTGGCAACCGCAGGTCTTATTTTTTCATCTAAAATTTTGATAATTTTTTTTTCAATATCTTTAAGATTATCGATATTTTCGTTTAAATTTTTTTCAATAACACATTCTTTGCCAGTAGAATAATAATCATTAATTAATGAAATAATTATATGTTTTATTTCTTCCCACAAAATCTCATCATATTTATTTATTGAAATAAAATCTTTTCCTAGAAAAATACTTTCAATGCCATTGACTGCAAGTAAATTTCTTAATAATTCATTGTTAGTTTCATCTTTTTTTAATATTTCAAACGATCCAAAGTTTGAAACTGTTTTACCAGGTAAAAACTTTAATGAATTAGGATTTGGTGTAACTTCAGTTTGAACGAACATAATTTATATATAGTCAATTATTGCAAAATTTAAACTTCTTAATGAAAATATTTTAAAAACCCATTATTTCGTGAATTTTTTTTATCTTTTTAGAGGCTATATCATTAGCTCGAGCATTGCCTTCTAAGAGTATTTTATCTAAATAATTTTTTTCTTTTAATAATTTTTTTATTTCACTTGATATGGGAGAAATTTTATCAACTACAGCTTGAGATAAATTTTGTTTAAATTCTGAAAAATTTCTTCCAGAAAATTCCTTAATAGTTTTTTCTAAATCTATACCCATCAAGCTTGAATAAATCCCAATTAAATTTTTAGCCTCAGGCCTTTTATCTAATTCTTCAATTGTTGATGGCATTGGTAAAGGATCTGTTTTAGCTTTTTTAATTTTATTTATTATCTGATCTTTTTCATCAGTTAAATTTATTCTACTAAAATCAGATATTTCTGATTTACTCATTTTTTTTGATCCATCTTTTAAGCTCATTATCCTTGAAAAATTTTTTTGAATTAAAGGTTCTGGGGTTATAAAAAAATCATCAACTTCAAAATCACTGTTAAATTTTTGAGCAATATCTCTACATAATTCTAAATGTTGCTTTTGATCATCCCCAACAGGTACATGAGTTGTATCATATAATAATATATCTGCCGCCATTAATACTGGATAAGAATAAAGTCCAATACTTGCTTTTTCTTTATCCTTTCCAGCTTTTTCTTTAAACTGTGTCATTCTGTTTAACCAACCCATTCTTGCAGTACAACTTAATATCCAAGCAGCTTCAGAATGAGCACTCACTTTTGATTGGTTAAAAATTATACTTTTTTTAGGATCTATCCCGCTTGCTATAAATGTAGCTACAGTTTCATAAATGTTGTTTTTTAATTCACTTGGACTTTGGTTCACTGTTATTGCATGAAGATCTACTACACAAAAAATACATTTATTTTTATTATCATTGTTTAATTTAACAAAATTATTTACTGCACCAAGATAATTACCTAGATGAAGATTGCCAGTTGGTTGAACTCCAGAAAAAATTTTTTTTTCCATAATTAATATTTTAATTTAATATCTTCATATTTAAAAGCTTTGATTAAAAATGATACTATCAAATAAAAAGCCAAACCAAGTAAAACAGACAAAATCAAATAAAATGATTTAAAATCATAATCATAAGCTAATTGATCATCAAAAAATAAAATTAAATATTTAAAAAATGCACCCATCATAACTGATGCAAAAATTATCTTAATAAGTCTCTTCCAAAAATTTTGGTTAAATTTAAATAAATCTTTATTAATTAAATAAATCAGTAATATTATTGCATTAAACCACGATGAAATAGATGTTGCTATTGGAATGATTATAAACCCAATATTCTTAAAAAAATAAAGACTAACTAAAATATTTAGAATTACTGAAATCAAAGAGATATAAAAAGGTGTTTTTGTATCGTTGTTTGCAAAGAAAAAGGTTGAAAAAACTTTAATAAGTGCAAAAGCTGGTAGACCTAAACCAAAATAATAAAGTGCACTTGCAGAGTTTGATATAGCTAATCCACTGAATGAACCATACCCAAATAGTGCTGAAATAATTTCTTCTGAACCAATAAATAATGCAGTTGAAGCTGGCAGACTTAAAAACATGCTTAATTCTAATGCTTTATTTTGGATTTGTAATATTTTTGTTTTTTTTTTCAAATAAACATATTTAGAAAGTTGGGGTAAAATGACTACACCAATAGCAATTCCAGCAATTGCTAAGTTAATCTGATAAATTCTATCTGCATAATATAAGTATGATACTGCACTTGCTTGAAAAGAAGCAATAATAGTACCTACAAGTATATTTATTTGAGTAACACCAGAAGAAAAAATACTTGGTAGAAGTTTTTTAAAAAAATTTCTAACATTTTTATTAATTCTTAATTTAAAATTAAATTTGATTTCGTAAAATTTTTTTACAAATTTCAATAAAAAAATTAATTGTAAAAAACCAGCTATGGATACACCATAAGACAGGTAATAAATAAGTTCATCATCTAAATATTTTCCAAAAAAAAGAATTCCAATCAAAATTAAATTTAAAATAATAGGAGCAGCTGATGCTGCAGCAAATTTATTATGAGCATTTAATATTGCTGCAAAAAAAGAAGATAAACTCACAAACATTAAAAATGGAAAAGTTATTCTTGTTAAATCTATGGCTAGTTTAATTTTTTCATCGTTTGCTACAAACCCTGGGGCTATTAATTTAACAACCAGAGGCATAAATATTTCTGCTATTAAAACTAAAATAAATAAAACTATAAATAGTAGATTAAAAATTTCATTAGCAAATTTATCTGATTTTGATTTACTTTTGATTAGTTCTGAAGTGTAGCTCGGAATAAAAGCTGCATTAAAAGTTCCTTCTGCAAACAATCTTCTAAAAGTGTTTGGTATTCTAAAAGCAACAAAAAATATATCTGCAATAAAGCTAGTGCCAAGAAAAATTGCAATTAAAACATCTCTTAAATATCCAAGTATTCTGCTGATTATAGTATAAAAACCAAAAGTCCCTGTTGACTTAACTAAATTCATAAATCATATTAGTCTTAATTTTACCCCATTTGTACACCTAATTAACATAAATGAAAAAAACAAAAATTGATCATTATACGGACAAAGAAGCTCTAGAATTTCATAGCCACAACAAACCTGGAAAGATTGAAATTTCATCTTCAAAAAATATGACCACTAAAAGAGATCTCGCTCTGGCATATTCCCCTGGGGTAGCAGCACCTGTTAGAGCTATAAGTAATAATCCTGAGGCTGCTTTTGATTACACGAGTAAAGGTAACCTAGTAGCTGTTATAAGTAATGGTTCGGCAATTCTAGGTATGGGTAATTTAGGTGCTTTAGCATCAAAACCAGTAATGGAAGGAAAAGCAGTTTTATTTAAAAGATTTGCAGATATCGACTCTATTGATCTTGAAATAGATTCTGCAGACCCAGATGAAATTGTAAATAGCATTAAAAACTTCTCTCCAAGCTTTGGGGGAATAAACCTTGAGGATATTGCTGCCCCAGATTGTTTTGTCATTGAGGAAAAGCTTAAAAAAATTTTAGACATACCAGTTTTTCATGATGATCAACATGGTACTGCTATTATTACAACTGCAGCTCTTATAAATGCACTAGACATTAGTAAAAAATCAATCGATAAGATTAAGATAGTTGTAAATGGCGCAGGAGCTTCTGCAATGGCCTGCACTAACTTATTTAAAAAAACAGGCGTTCCTCAAAAAAATATAACTATGATTGATAGACAAGGGGTTATTTATAAAGGCCGAGAAAATTTAAACCAATGGAAATTGGCTCATGCTATCGAAACTAATCATCGTAAACTAGATGACGCTATAAATAATGCAGATGTATTTTTAGGTCTATCTGCTAAGGGAGCTTTAACAAAAGATATGGTAAAAAAAATGGCAAAAAATCCAATTATATTTGCTTGTGCTAATCCAGATCCTGAAATCACCCCTGAAGAAATTGAAGAAGTAAGAAATGATGCAATTATTGCTACAGGAAGATCAGATTATCCTAATCAAGTAAATAACTTAATTGGTTTTCCATATATATTTAGAGGTGCATTAGATGTGAGGTCAAAAACTATTAACGAAGAGATGAAAATTGCAGCTGCTAATGCAATTGCAAACTTAGCAAAAGAAGATGTACCTGACGAAGTTGTTGCTGCGATGGGAGGTGAAAGACCTCACTATGGTAAAGAATATATAATACCATCTACATTTGATCCTAGATTGATAAGTGTAATACCTGCTGCAGTAGCAAAAGCCGCTATAAAAACAGGTGTAGCTAGAATTAAAATAGATAATTTTGAACTTTATAAAGAACAACTCAAACAAAGATTAGATCCAACAGTAACGATAATGCAAGGTGTAAATACTTATATAAAAAGAAAGCCAAAAAAAGTTGTTTTTGCAGATGGTGAAGATGAAAATATGTTAAAAGCTGCAATAGCTTTTAAAAATTCAAAATTAGGCATACCTATCTTAATTGGAAAAGAGGAAAAAGTTAAAGAGCAAATAAAAAAGATTGGTTACAATGAAAATTTTGATATTGAAATAGTAAATTCAAAAGATACTTTAAAAAGAGAAAAGTATGTTCAATACGTTTTCAAAAAACTACAAAGAGAACAAGGTATGCTTGAATGGGATTGTGATAGATTAGTTAGAAACGACAGAGTTGTCTGGGCTTCCTGTATGGTAGCTTGTGGTGACGCAGACGCAATGGTAACTGGAAATACAAGAAGATATTCATCTTCATTAGAAAAAGTTATAAAAGTCGTTGATCCAAGACCTGGTGAGATCATGTTTGGATTAAATTTGGTTGTAAATAGAGGAAAGACAATTTTTATATGTGATACATCGGTTATTGAATATCCTGATGCAAATCAATTAGCTGATATGGCCGTTTCTGCTGCACGTGTTGTTAGGCTTTTTGGTTTTGATCCCAAGGTTGCTTTCCTATCACACTCAACTTTTGGTGAACCTGTAACAGATAGAACTAAAAGAATTAGTGATGCTGTTGATCTACTAAAAAAAAGAAATGTCGATTTCAGATTTGATGGAGAAATGCAGCCAGATGTTGCGCTTGAAGAAGTTTATAAAGAACTTTATCCATTTTCTGAGATTGTAGGAAATTCAAACGTTTTAATAATGCCAAGCCAACATAGTGCTGCTATTTCATATAAAATGATAAAATCAATGAGTAGAGCTAAATTAATTGGGCCATTACTAATTGGTTTAGGTCTACCAATTGAAATTGCACCTCTTAGATCTTCTACATCCGAAATTATAAACCTTGCCTCAATTGCTGCATATTCTGCTGATGTAATTGATTACAAAAAATAAACTAATTTTTTTGAATTCTTAAATTGTCTACCAATAAAATGCTAGCAATCACATCCTCAACATCTATAATTTCATTTGCTTCTTTCAAAACATAATCTTTTTCTTTAGATGTCATAGCAATGCCATAAATATAGATTTTCTTTTTATAGGTATCAATTTGATAATTTGTAGCTTTTATATCATTATTCAAAATTAAAGCTGTTCTTAGTTGAGAAGTAATTAAAATATCTTTAGCAGATTTTTTAAAATCAAATTTTTCTTTCACTCTAATATCATTTCTAACAGATCTTACACCTTGAGTTTCCCAGGCTAATTTTGTTAATTGAAGTTTTTCCTCAGGATTATCAACTTTACCAGTCAAGAAAATTCTACCATCTAAAACTTTAGATTTAACAGATAAAAAATAACTTTTATCTGCAATTAAAATTTTTGCTGATAAACTTTTTTGCATTATAGAGTCATCAATTTGTGTACCAACAGATCTCGGGTCGAAAGCAACACTCACCCCAGTCCCAAAAATTCCTTTGGAGGAAACACCAACACATCCTGTTAAAAGAAAACTTAAAATAAATATTAATAAAAATCTAACTATCATTTTTTAAACTTACACAATAATCATAAATTTTTTTTTTTGAAATTTTATTATTTTGATTAATTATATTTACAATTTCTTTTATACTTAATTTATTTATCATTTTGTTAATTATTCTTTTATCCGATTCACTCAAGACTTGTGAAGTCTTTTTAATTTGGTCTTTTTGAGAGATAACTATAGTTAATTCACCTTTTAATTCAAAATCAAATTTTTTGATCTCATCTATTTCGAGTCTAATAAATTCTTCGTAATATTTAGTCATTTCTCTACAAATAAGAATTTTTCGACTATTAAAATATTTTTTTAGTATAGGAATTATTCTACTAATTTTTTTTGGGGAGACAAAAAATATTATAGAAAAATCTAAATTAGATAAGGTCTTTAAATCATCTTCAAGCACTTTTTTTTTTTCTGGAAAAAATCCGTAAAAAAAAAATTTTCCAGAAAAACCACTAACCGAGATAGCAGATGAAACAGAAGAGGCCCCTGGGAGAGGTTTTACCTCTATATCATTTTTAATACATTCATTTACTAAAATTGAACCTGGGTCAGAGATATTTGGTGTACCTGCATCAGAAATTAGAGAAATAATTGATCCATTTTTTAACAACTGTAAAATTTTTGATATATTCTTTTTTTCATTAAATTTATGATTAGAAATTAATTTTGATTTTATTTCATATTTTTCTAATAAAATTTTGGAAACCCTAGTATCTTCACATAATATATAATCAGATTTTTTTAATGTATCAATTGCTCTTAAAGTGATGTCTCTTAAATTTCCTATTGGTGTTGGGACTAAATAAAGCCCTTTTTTAATTTCTTTATTGAGAGTTTTAGAATTTCTAATCATAATTACAAATAAAATAATATAGTATCATTAAAATGATAAAAATTTTTAAAATTTTTTTAATAGCAATTTTTGGATTTCTTTGCCTTTATCCATTAAATCTTTTTGCCGAAGATAAAATTAAGATTGGTTTATTAGTACCCACCACCGGTGATGACAAAAATATTGGCGAACAAATAATTAAATCGACCAGAATTGCACTGAAGGATATAGATACTGAAAATTTAGAAATATATCTTAAAGATACCAATTCTAATCCAAACAAAACTATGAGGTCTGCAATTGAGTTTAGGGATATGGGTATAAAAATAGTAATTGGTCCAGTATTTTATAAAAGTTTAAAATATTTAAACGAGATACCAGAAGTAACTTTTTTATCATTAACAAATAAAACTTTATCACTTCCTGAAAACGTTATAAGTGGAGGGGTGAATGCTACCTCCCAATTAAATGCAATAAAAAAATTTCTCAATCAAAAAAAAATAAAAAAAACAATTTTTTTAACACCTAAACTTGATTATGAAGGCGAAGTTAAAAGAGCATTAAAGAAATCTAAAATAAAAATTTATAAAAGTTATGTGTATGATACTTTACCAACAAAACTTACTGCACAAATTGAAAAAATTACAAATTATAAAATAAGAAAACAAAATTTAAAAGATGAAATAAAAAGAGTAGAAAATTCTGAACTGATTGATAAAGAGAAACAATTAGAAAAACTAAAAAAAAAATATACTATTGGTAATGTAAATTTTGATTCAGTTATTATAGCAGATTTTAATGAAAGTTTAAAAAGTGTAATAACTTCCTTTTTGTATACAGACGTTTCTCCCAAAAAAAAATATATTATAACTTTTAATCAATGGTTTGATAAAAGTTTATTAAATGAAGAGTCAATTCAACCAATTTATTACCCTTCAATAAATAAAAGAAATTTAGAAAATTTTGAAAATAAATTTATTAAAGAATTTGATGAAGAGCCAAATTATTTATCACTTTTAAGTTATGATCTGGTTGGACTTATATATTACTTATCTATTAAAGATGGATTAAACGATAAAGGTAATCTATTCCAAAAAAAAAATTCTTTTAAAGGAAAAATTGGAATTTTCGATATAGAAAATAATAAAATCAACCACAAACTAAATTTTTATAAAGTTGAGAATAAGGAACTTAAAGAAATTTTTTAATTTTTTTAAATGCATCATTACGATGATCTATCTTATATTTTTTTGAAGGTAGCATTTCACCAAATGTTTTTTTACTTTTATTCGGAATAAAAATTGGATCATACCCAAATCCATTTCTTCCTTTGGGTTTTTTTGAAATACTTCCTTCAACTTTTCCTAATACACATGCTATCTTTTTATTTAAATGACATATAGATAGTGCACAAACAAAACGAGCTTTAATTTTTTTATTTTTCCAGTTTTTATCTTTTTTGTATAATTCAACATAAACCCTTTTAATTGCTTTTTTAAAATCTGAATTTTTTCCACCCCATCTGGCTGAGTATATACCTGGCCTATTATTTAATGCATTAATTTCCAATCCTGAGTCATCTGCAAGGCAAACTAAATTTGTTTTTTTAGAAAAATATTTTGATTTGATAAGAGAATTTTGTTTAAAAGTTTTGCCATTTTCCTTTGGGCTTTTTAATCTAAATCTTGATGTAGATAGGGCTTCAATATAACTAGGAAGTAAATCCCTTATTTCTTTAAGTTTTCCTTTATTATTAGTGCCTATAAGTAATTTTTTAATTATTTTATTTTGCATCTAGAAATTTAAGATTTTCTTACCATATAAAACCTCATGGAAAAAGAGCAAAACCAAGATCTAGAAAATAACACTTCTGAAAAAAAAGAAAATGATGAAGTTCTGCAAAATGAAAATAATGAAAAATCAAAAAAAGATCCAGCTGAAGAGAATAATCTTGATGAAAGAAGTCCTGAAGAAAAAATTTTAGAATTAGAGGATAAACTTACAAGAACTTTTGCTGAAATGGAAAATCAAAGAAGAAGGTTTGAAAAAGAAAAAGAAGAAGCCTTCGAGTATGGTGGATTTTCATTTGCTAAAGAAGCTTTAAATTTAATTGATAATCTTGAAAGATCAAAACAAATTTTACAAAGTGACGAGTCTTTAAAGAATTCTGATGCTCTAAAAAAAACTCTCGAGCATTTCGATATAATTAACAAAGATTTAATCTCTATTTTTTCAAAAAATAATATTAAACCAATTATTAGTTTAAATAAAAAATTGGATCCAAATTTTCACCAAGCTATGATGGAAATAGAGGATGATCAAAAAGAACCAGGAACTATTGTTCAAGAAATCCAAAAAGGGTTCACGATTAAGGATAGGCTATTGAGACCCGCACTAGTTGGTGTTTCAAAAAAACCAGAGAAAAAAGATAAAAAAGATAAGGAAAATAGAGAAAATTTAGACAATAAATAATGATTACCTTAACTTGTAGAATTAAATTTAACACCTATATGTTGAAGAAGAAACATTAATATGAGCAAAATAATTGGAATAGATTTAGGAACAACAAATTCATGTGTTGCTATTATGGAAGGTAGCCAAGCTAAAGTATTAGAAAATGCTGAAGGTGCAAGAACTACTCCCTCTGTTGTAGCTTTTACAGAAGAAAAAGAAAAACTAATTGGACAACCAGCGAAGAGACAAGCTGTAACAAATCCAGAAAATACAATATTCGCTGTTAAAAGATTAATTGGAAGAAACTTCGAAGATCCAACTGTAAAAAAAGATATTGAAGCAGCACCGTTTAAGATTGTTAATTCTGAAAAAGGTGATGCTTGGATAGAAGCTAAAGGAGAGAAATATTCACCATCACAAATTTCAGCTTTCATACTTCAAAAAATGAAAGAGACTGCTGAAAAATATTTAGGACAGGCTGTGACAAAAGCAGTAATTACTGTTCCGGCATATTTTAATGATGCTCAAAGACAAGCTACAAAAGATGCTGGTAAAATAGCTGGCTTAGAAGTTTTAAGAATTATTAATGAACCAACTGCTGCATCATTAGCTTATGGTTTAGATAAAAAACAAAACAAAAAAATTGCCGTTTATGATTTAGGTGGAGGAACTTTTGATGTTTCTATTCTTGAGTTAGGAGATGGTGTATTTGAAGTTAAATCTACCAACGGAGATACATTTTTAGGTGGTGAAGATTTTGATAATGCTGTTGTAGAATATTTAATTTCAGAATTTAAAAAAGACAGTGGAATAGATTTAAAATCGGATAAGCTTGCATTACAAAGATTGAAGGAAGCAGCTGAGAAAGCAAAAATTGAATTATCTGCTGCTGAACAAACTGATATCAATTTACCATTTATAACAGCAGATAAAACAGGTCCAAAGCATATTAATTTAAAAATGACTAGAGCTAAACTAGAAGCTTTAGTAGAAGAATTAATCGCTAGAACAATTCCACCTTGCAAGACTGCACTTAAAGATGCTGGTATTTCAGCAAACGATATAGATGAAATTGTTATGGTTGGTGGAATGACTAGAATGCCAAAAGTCATTAATGAAGTTAAAAATTTCTTTGGTAAAGAACCTAATAAAAGTGTTAATCCAGACGAAGTAGTTGCGATGGGTGCTGCTATCCAAGCAGGAGTATTACAAGGTGACGTTAAAGATGTTCTTTTACTAGATGTTACTCCATTATCACTTGGAATTGAGACACTAGGAGGTATTTCTACAAAACTTATTGAAAAAAATACGACAATACCTACAAAAAAAAGTCAGGTATTTTCAACTGCTGAAGACAATCAACCAGCTGTTTCAATCAGAGTTCTTCAAGGAGAAAGAGAGATGGCGACTGATAATAAACTTTTAGGAAATTTTGAATTAGTTGGTATAGCTCCAGCTGCAAGAGGAGTTCCTCAAATTGAAGTAACTTTTGACATAGATGCAAATGGAATTGTTAATGTTTCAGCTAAAGACAAAGGTACTGGTAAAGAACAAAAAATTCAGATCCAAGCATCAGGAGGCTTGAGTGATGAAGAGATTGAAAAAATGGTTAAAGATGCTGAAGCAAATAAAGAAGCAGATAAAAAAAAGAGAGAGTCAGTAGATGTAAGAAATCAAGCTGATACTTTAATTCATTCAACAGAAAAAAATCTTAAAGAACATGGATCTAAAATTTCAGATGCTGAGAAAAAAGCAATCGAAGATGGGTCAAATGCTTTAAAAGAATCTTTAAAAGGTGAAGATATAGAAGACATTAAGAAAAAAACTGAAACATTAGTTCAATCTTCAATGAAACTAGGAGAAGCAATATATAAATCACAACAAAATACAAAACCAGAGTCTGGTAAAGATGATGGAAAAGATGAAAAGGAAAAAAAAGACGATAATGTTGTTGATGCGGATTTTGAAGAAGTAAAAGACGAAAATAAAGAAAAAAGCGCTTAACTGACATCTATTTGTCCAGGTTATATACATGGCTAAAAGAGATTATTACGATGTCTTGGGCGTCAATAAAAGTGCTAGTCCTGAAGAACTAAAATCTGCTTACAGAAAATTAGCTGTTAAATATCATCCAGATAAAAATCCTGGGGATAAAGTTGCTGAAGATAAATTTAAGGAGGCAAGCGAAGCATACGGCATTCTTTCAGATAAATCCAAAAAAGAGAGCTATGATAACTTTGGTCATGCAGCATTTGAAAATGGTGGTGGTGGCCAGGGTGGATTTGGAGGATTTGGTGGATTTAGTGGTGCAGATTTCTCAGACATCTTTGAGGATTTTTTTAGTGATTTTGGTGGTGGTCGAAGAAGTTCTAGAAGCAGAAGTTCAAATAATAGAGGTTCAGATCTAAGATATGACCTATCAATCACGTTAGAAGAAGCTTATTTAGGAAAAAAACAAAATATACAATTTTCCACTTCCGAAAAATGTAATACTTGTAAAGGAAATGGATCAAAACCAGGTTCTAGCCCTGATAGATGTAGCTATTGCGGTGGAAATGGAAGAGTGAGATCTAACCAAGGTTTTTTTACAGTTCAGCAAACTTGTCCTCAATGCGCAGGTAATGGGGAAGAAATAACTAATCCTTGTACAGATTGTAATGGTCAAGGAAATAAACAAACATCAAAAAAAATATCAGTCACAATTCCAAAAGGTGTCGATGATGGAACAAGAATAAGATTAGCAGGTAAAGGAGAAGCTGGAACAAGAGGTGGTGCCAGTGGTGATTTATATTTATTTATTAACGTCAAATCACACGAACTATTTAAAAGATCAGATGTAAATTTATTTTTTGAATTCCCAATCTCTATTGCCGATGCTGCACTAGGAACAACAATTGAAATTCCAACTATAGATGGAAAAAAAGGTAAGATTAAAATACCAGATGGAACTCAAGATGGAAAACAATTTAGGTTAAAAGGCAAAGGTATGCCTTTTATGCGAAGAGGAGATTATGGTGATCTTTATGTACAAGTAAAAACAGAGGTTCCAGTTTACTTAAACAAAGAACAAAAAGAACTTTTAGAAAAATTCAGAAAAATTGATAATGAAAAATCAAACCCAAGTATTAAAAAATTTTTTCAAAGAGCTAAAAGTTTCTGGAGTAATTAAAAAATGGGATTAGAACAAATAATCCCTGCCCTTTTTTTAACTTTAGTTTTAATTTTAGTTTTACCTAGTTTCTTAAGCTCGAATTCTAAATTTAAGCAGTTTTCAAAAAATTTATTCATTTGGTCTATAATTATTGCTTCTATTGTGGTAATTTCATACCTAATCATAAAATGAAAAAAATAAATCTAGCAATTACTGGATGTATGGGTCGAATGGGCCAACAAATTGTTAAATCTGTGAAATCAGATAATAATTTTAAATTAGTAAGTCTTACTGAAAGTCAAAAAATTAATAAAAGAATAAATGGGATTAAAATAAATCAAAACACTGAGAACGCTTTTAAAAAAGTAAATCTAATAATAGATTTTACAATTCCAAAATGTACTTTTCAGGTTTTAAAAATAGCCTCAAAGTTAAAAAAAAGAGTTGTTATAGGGACAACAGGATTTACTAAAAATGAAGAAAATTTAATTAAAAGATTTTCTAAAAAAATACCAATTTTAAAAGCTGGAAATATGAGTTTAGGTATAAACCTTCTAATGTACTTAACTGAAATTGCCTCTGATTCTTTGGGAAAAAATTTTTTAAGCAAAATTGTTGAGACCCATCATAAATATAAAAAAGATTATCCATCAGGAACAGCACTAATGTTGGGGAAAGGAATTGCCATAGGTAAGAAAAAAAATTTCTATAATTTGATAGGGAAAAAATTCTTAAATAAGAAAAAATTTCCTTATGGAAATAAAATAAATTTTAATTCAATAAGAAGGGGTGAAATTATTGGAGAACATGAGGTAAAATTCTCAAGTGGTAAAGAAATAATTACTTTAAACCATGAGGCTTTTGATAGAGCTCTTTATTCTGAAGGCGCCTTGTCAGCAGCAAAATGGCTTATGAATAAAAAACCTGGACTTTATTCTATGAGAGATCTTATGAATTTCAAATAATGAATGAAATTCAAAGAGCTAAAACCATAATTAAAATCTTGGATAATATCTATCCAAAAATAAAAGTTCCTCTAAAAAGTAGAAATGTTTTTACTTTGCTTATTTCAGTTTTGCTCTCAGCACAATGTACTGATGTGAATGTAAATAATGTTACTAAAAAAATTTATCCAATTTATTTTAAACCTCATCATTTCTTGAAACTAGGGAGAAAGAAGATCGAGAAATTAATTAAAAAAATTGGAATTTTTAGAATTAAAGCAAAAAGTATTTACAATTTATCAAAAATTTTAATTGATAAGTATGACGGAAAAGTTCCAAAAACATTTGAAGAACTAGAAAGTTTGCCTGGAGTTGGTCATAAAACAGCTAGTGTTGTGATGTCTCAAGGGTTTGGTCAACCTGCATTTCCAATAGACACTCATATCCATAGATTGGCACAAAGATGGGGTTTGACTAATGGGAAGAATGTTCTTCAAACAGAAAAAGATTTGAAAAGATTATTTCCTAAAAAAAATTGGAACAAACTTCATCTTCAAATTATTTATTATGGAAGAGAATTTTGCAAAGCAAGAGATTGTTATGGATTAACTTGTAAAATATGTACTAGTTGTTATCCTAATAGAAAAAAACCTTTAAAAACAAAAAAAGCTTAATATGAAAATTTTAGGAATTGGAAACGCCATCGTTGATGTAATCTGTAAAGTGGATGAAAGTTTCATTTCTTATAATAATTTAACTAAGAGTAATATGAAACTAATTTTTGATGAAAAAGAATTCAAAAAACTATTATCCAATTTAAAAATTGAAAAAACAATTTCAGGCGGATCAGTTGCAAATTCTATAGTAGGTCTATCTCAATTAGGAAACAAAGTAGGTTTTATTGGTAAAGTTTCAGATGATGATCTCGGAAACAAATATGAAACTGGACTAGAAAAAGAAAATGTTGATTATATTTATAACAAAAAAAAAGAAACACTTCCTACAGGCACTTGTTTAATATTAATTACTCCCGACTCAGAAAGAACTATGTGTACCTTTTTAGGAACAGCGGGAAAAATTAATAAAAATGATGTTAGTAGTGAGGCTATAAAAAAAAGTGAAATGATTTTTTTAGAAGGATATTTGTGGGATGAAGGAGATCCTAAAATGGCATTTGATAAAGCAATAAATAATGCAAACAAAGTAGCAATGTCTTTATCAGATAAATTTTGTGTGGATAGGCATAAACCAAATTTTTTAGAATTAGTAAAAAACAAAATAGATATTACTTTTGCGAATGAAGACGAAATTATTTCTTTAATAAATGCAAAAAGCTTTGATGAGGTCATTTCATTTGGAAAAGAAATTAAAAAAATTCTTGTAATAACTAGAGGCGCAAAAGGAGCAATTTCGATTAAAGATGGAAAAATAACTGAAGTAGGGGTTAAAGAAAATCTTAATATAGTTGACTTAACTGGAGCTGGTGATTTATTTGCTGCAGGTTATCTTCATGGATATTTAAATAATTTTTCTGATGAAGATTGTTTAAAAAAAGGAACTGAGATGTCATCGAAAATAATACAACAAATTGGTGCTAGGCTTTAACTTTTTTTTTTCTCTTAAAACTACCCTTTCCTTTTTTAGGTCTGATAATTTGAATTTTATATTTTTTAGTAAATAAATCTTTTGCGAAAACATTTTTTTTTTTCAATTTATTAAATAACCTTTCTTAGAACTGACTATAAAATTACCATCATTAAATTTTTCTTTAATTTTTTTTCTAAGCCTATGAATATGTGTTTCTACAGTATGTGTCTCTAATTCCGAATGGTAAAGCCAAACATTTTGTTGTAACTCATCAATGCTTATTGATTTATTTTTTTTAAAAAGATAAATAATGGTATTAACTTCTTTTTCAGTAAGTTTTAACTTTTCATTATTTAATAACATTTCTCTAGAATTAATATTAATAATATAATTACCAATATTAATGTTTGATTGTTTGTTAAATTTCTGTTTTAAAAATTGAATATTGATTTTTTCCAACAGTTTCTGAAATCCGATAGGAGAATTTTCAAACATTAATTGATTGGATACATTTAAATTCTCAGAGGTTAAAATTAAATAGTTGTTAAACCTACTTAAATCAAGCTCAGAAAATTCTTTTTTTGAAACATAAGTTATATCAAAGCTTAAAGAATCTTTTAATTCATTAAAAATATTATAAAATGGTTTTGACTCGTAAATAAGCAAATTTTGATTATTCATATATAAATACATTATGATAATTTCGTTGAAAAATAAATATACTCTTAAAGTTGATGATTTTAAGTTTAGATGTAGTATTGGAAAACGAGGAATAAGTAAAAAAAAAGTTGAGGGTGACCGTAAAACTCCATTTGGGACATTTAAATTAGGGCAGTTATTTTATAGGAAAGATAGAATTAAAAGACCAATCACAAATTTGCAAAATATAGTTATTAGAAAAAATATGGGTTGGTGTGATGATGTAAATAATAAAAAAAATTACAATAAACTTATTAAGATAAATAAAAAAATACATCACGAAAAACTTTTTAGAAAAGATGATAAATATAATCTTATAATACCAATAAAGTATAATTCTAAAAAAAGAATACCTGGTAAAGGAAGTTGTATTTTTATTCACCTTACCAAAAACTACAAACCAACATTGGGCTGTATTGCTTTAAAAAAAAAAGATTTTTTAATTATGTTAAAGCTCATAAATTCAAAAACAAAAATAAAAATATCTTAAATTCTTTTTCCAAATATGTTTGAACCTATTCTTAAATATGTTGAAAAATTTTCAACTGCTTTTATGTAATCAGCTGACATACCCATACTTAATTCTGGTAAATTTAAACTCGTATTTAATATTTTTAACTCTTTAAAGAATGGAACAGGATCGAGATCTATTGGAGGCAAACACATTAAACCAATAACATCTAAATTTAATTTTTTGCAATAAGAATAAAAATCATTTAAATCTTGTTTTTTGATCCCAGATTTTTGATCTTCATTACCAATATTAACTTGAATAAATACTTTCACTTTTTTATTTTGTTTCAGTTGTTCATCAGCAATTTTTTTTGCTAATTTTTGACTATCTAATGAATGAATAAAATCAAAAATTGTTAATGCTGTCTTAACTTTATTAGTTTGTAATTTACCTATTAAATGTAATTTAATTGTTGAATTTTTTTTTTTGATTTCAGACCATTTATCAATAGCCTCCTGGACTTTATTTTCACCATAATCTAAGTGGCCATGATCTATCAAAGGTAAAATTCTATCTAATTTAAATGTTTTTGAAACCGCAACAATAATTGGGGTTTTTGATAAATTAAAATCTTTCTCTTTAGATTTTACAAGTTTTTCAATATGTATTAGTTTTTGGACTGTTTCATGCATAAATTTAATTATAAAAAATATTACTTTATAAGTGAGTACGATACAAATTTAATTACTAATCAAGTAAAAAATATTAATATAATATTTCGTAATTATCATGATGATTTAGATATTAATAAAATATTAATTTTAAGAGATTTATGTAGAAAAAAAAAAATTAAATTTTTTTTATCTAACAATATTAAATTAGCAATTAATCTTAATTTAGATGGGGCTTATATCCCAGCTTTTAATAAAGATTATAAACACCTTTCTTATTCTATTAATAAAAAATTTCAATTAATAGGATCTGCTCATAATATTAATGAAATCAACACTAAAGTAAAACAGAACGTTAAAATTTTGTTTTTGTCCTCACTATTTAAAATGAATAAAAATTTCTTAGGTCTAAATAAATTTAGAAAAATAACAAGTTTAACAAAATTAAATGTTGTTGCTCTTGGTGGTGTTTCTATTAAAAATATAGCTAAACTAAATTTAACTAACTCTATTGGATTTGCTGGTATTTCTTTTTTTGAAAAAAAAAGGCCCCTTAATAAGGGGCCCTTTTAATATTTAATCTAAACTAAATTAGAATGCAAAAGATACAGATAATTCTGTTTCTTCGTAAGTGTTACCTGCTATACCACCTGCGTTACCAGTTTCAGCAATAGCTGCACCTAAAGTCATAGCACCCATAGTATAAGTTGCTTGAACTGACTCATTCTCTCTAGATACAGTAGTTGAACCATTTAATGAATGGTCAGTTAAACTTGACTCACCATATGATATCGAGAAGTCACCAGCAGTGTATGCAACACCCCAAAATTCAGCTTCGTTGTCAGCTGAACCATTTGCAGAGTTTTGATACGCTTCTTGATAACCTACAGATAAAGGTCCCATAGCATATTTAATGTAACCAGTTGTGTTTTCTTCATCAGAAGCAGTTGAAGTAGCTGATTTAGCTGTATCACCATTTTCAATTGTCTCTGTACCAGCACCGATTTCAAGACCACTCTCGTGAGCGATTTGAACTGTAAATGCAGTACCTGTTACAGTTGATGCACCAACAGCACCAGCAGCCGGAGCTCCTATGTCTGAGTTTGGATCAAAAGTAACTGAAGCGTTAACTGTAGCTCCCATCATTTCTTGAGCTGGGATTCTGTAATCAACTGAACCACTTGCTGTTGAAGCACCGAAAAAAGATGGGTTATCAGTTGTAAGTGCTAAACCATCCCATGTTTCGTTGTAAGCAGCTGGCATTACGTCGTCAATACCATTAGCTTTTGCTCCAGCAACGTTATTTACTTGTAACGTACCTAGTGAACCCATTCCGATTGTTACTTGTGAAGATGAGTTTGACCATGCTGAATGTGTATTTGCAGCTTGGAAAAACGCAACAGACCAACCGTTATCTAATTCGCCAGAAGCATTAAAATAAAGGTCAGTGTCAACACCAACACCTTTACCGTTTGAAGTATCAGCTGAAGCAGGTGCATCGATTGATGCAAACTTAATTACAGCATCACCTGTTACAGCATAATCAACAGCATTTGCTGCTGTCATAGCTAGTGAACCTGCAAGAGCAGATACACCGATTTTTTTAAAGTTATTCATATTTCTCCTTTTTGTTATATAATAAAAATTATATGAATGAGGTTTTCTACCAATAAAACATGGTTTTTTTTAATAATTCTCGTTTTTGCTATCTTTTTTTATAATATGTTGCATTTATGCAACAAATTTATCTTTTGAAATAGCGATTTATTGGGATAAACCATCATTTAGTATGAATTTTATCAAAACTATTGCAAAATTTTTAATTATTATATCTATACTTAACCTTTCATCATGCGGAGGATTACCAAAAGCAGATTGGTCTAAGCCTGCAGAGCCAGATGGCAAAAAAAGAGCGAGACAAAATGTTAAGGATGGAAAAGGTGTGTTATTTGATATTGGAAAAAAACGTGGTGATACTAACTTTATGTTTGCATCATCAAATCCTCTTTGGAGAGCTTCACTAGATACAATTGATTTTATGAGTTTAGCAAGTGTTGATTATGCAGGTGGATTAATTATTACTGATTGGTATAGCGAAGATAACTTAAATGAGTCTGTAAAAGTTACAATTACTTTCTTAAGTAATGAAATTAGAGCTGATGGTTTAAAAATTGATATTAGGAAAAAAAATTGTAATCAAAACAATCAATGTATAGTAAAAAAAATTAATTCTGAGTTAAATGATCAAATTAAAACCAAAATTTTAAAAAAGGCAGCTCTTTATCAAAAAGATTATGATAAAAAAATTAAAAAAAACAGGCCTAAAAAAGTTTTCAGCGGCGAAAACGAGTAAATCTTAAGCAGATTTGTGGATAGATATAATTTCAAAAAAATAGAAAAGGACTGGCAAGAGTATTGGAAAAAAAATAATTTTTTTGAAGCTAAAATAAATAAAGATAAAAAAAAATTTTATTGTTTAGAGATGTTTCCATATCCTTCAGGTAAAATTCATATGGGTCATGTTCGAAATTATACAATTGGTGATGTTCTATCAAGATATAAGGCTCTTAAAGGTTTCAATGTTCTGCATCCAATGGGTTGGGATTCTTTTGGTATGCCAGCAGAAAATGCAGCAAAACTCCATAATTTAGATCCAAAAGATTGGACTGAAAAAAATATTTTGAACATGAAGACCCAATTAAAAAGTTTAGGTTTATCAATAGACTGGGAAAGAGAAATTTCTACTTGTTCTGCAGATTATTACAAACATCAACAGAAATTTTTTTTAGATCTTTATGATAAAGGGTTAGTTTATCGTAAAGAAAATTATGTAAATTGGGACCCAATAGACAAAACTGTCTTAGCAAATGAACAAGTAATTAATGGAAAGGGTTGGAGATCTGGTGCTATTGTTGAAAGAAAAAAATTAAATCAATGGTTTTTTAATATTACCAAATTTTCTGATGATCTTTTGAAAAGCTTAGACTCTCTTGAAGATTGGCCATCTAAAGTAAAATTAATGCAAAAAAATTGGATTGGTAAATCTTTTGGATGCGAATTAAATTTCAAAATTGAAGGAGACACAAAAGTAAAAGAAATAAAATGTTTCACTACGCGCCCTGATACGTTGTTTGGTATATCATTTTTAGCAATATCAGTCGATCATCCGATAGCAAAAATATACGAAAAAGACCAAAATTTTCAACAATTTAAAGACCAATGTTCAAAAACAGGAACTACTGAAGAATCTATTTCACAGGCTGAAAAATTAGGTTTTAAAACAAACTTAAATGCAATTAATCCTCTAGATGAAAAGCAAAAAGTCCCTGTTTATTTTGCAAATTTTGTTCTAATGGACTACGGTTTTGGTGCTGTTTTTGGTTGCCCGGCTCATGATCAAAGAGATTTAGATTTTGCTTTAAAATATAAATTAAAAGTAATACCAGTCGTAAAACCAGAAAATACTAAGGATAACTTTACTATTGATAAAAAAGCTTATCCAGGAGCAGGAAAATTATTTAATTCTAACTTTTTGGACGGTTTAAATGCCCCAGAGGAGTCTGTTACAAAAACAATTGAAATTTTAGAAGAAAGAAAACTTGGAAAAAAAAAAATTAATTTCAGACTTAAAGATTGGGGAATTTCAAGACAAAGATATTGGGGCTGCCCAATTCCAATTGCATATAATGATAAAAGCGAAATCATTAAAGTACCTATTGATAAATTACCAATTAGGCTACCTGAAAAAATCAATTTAAATGTAAATGGCAATCCTTTAGATCATCAAACAGATTGGAAAAAAATAACTATAAATAATAAAAAATGCACTTTGGAGACAGATACACTTGATACATTTGTAGACTCCTCATGGTATTTTTTAAGATTCTGCTCATCCAAAAATGTATCAGAAGGTTTCAATATTGATGAAATAAATTACTGGATGCCTGTTGACCAATACATTGGTGGTGTTGAACATGCAATACTTCATCTTTTATATTCTAGATTTTTTACAAAAGCTTTAGCATACCAAAATGACAAATTTAATTTATCAGAACCATTTAAAGGACTATTTACACAAGGTATGGTCTGTCACGAAACATACAGTTATCAAAATAATTGGTTAAGTCCTGATGAGGTCATTAGCGATAATGGTAAAGATTATTTTTTAAAAAAAAATCCAGATATTAAAGTTAAAGTGGGCCCATCTGAGTCAATGTCTAAATCAAAAAAAAATACAATAGATCCTGAAGTTATGATTGAAAATTATGGAGCCGATTCAGTGAGATTTTTTATTTTATCAGATAGCCCTCCTGAAAAAGATGTACAATGGTCAGAACAAGGTATGCAAGCTTCCTACAAGTTTATTCAAAAGTTTTGGGCATTACATACTAATTTAAGAGATACCTTTTTAAAAAATAATGAAAATAAAGAAGTAAATATTGAGATTGATGTATTTACTAATGAGATAATTCAAAAATTATCATTCAATCTTGAAAACTTCCATTACAATGTAATAATTGCTAATTTTTATGAAATCTATAATTTTTTATATAAACTTAAAAAGGATAAAGGGTTTGCTTTTAAAAATTTAAAAGAAAATTACATAAAAATATTAAAAATAATGCAACCTGTCTTACCACATTTAATCTCAGAATGTTTAAAAACTCTTGGAGAAAATATAATATTTGACTGGCCTCAAGTTAATAAGAAATTTTTAGATAAAAAAACAACTAACATTGTTGTACAATTTAATGGAAAGAAAAGAGGCTTAATTTTGTGCGATTACAATATTAATGAAAAAGACTTAATAAATAAAATTAAAAAAGAGAGTGAGCTACAAAAATATTTTACTGAAAAAAAAATATTAAGAAATATCTATGTACAAAATAAACTAATCAACTTTATATTAAAATGAAAAGATTATTATTAGGAGTTTTAATTTTATTTTTAGCGAATTGTAATGGATATCAACCAATTCTTAAAACAAATACTATAAATTATAATATAAATAAAATTAAAAATATTACCCAAGATATAAACACAAATTATTTAATAAGAAATTTAAAATCTGCGATCAAAAATAATGATAAAGAAAATATTAACTTAGAAATTTCAACAAATAACTTTGAAGAAGCTCTTTCAAAAGACAGCAAAGGTGATCCATTGATAATTCAAATTAGCATGAATACAAAAGTAGTAATAAAATTTAAAAATAAAGAAGATAAAATAATTGAATTTAAGGAAAAATTTAGTTTTAACAATCAGTCTGATAAATTCGAATTAGAACAATATAAAAAAAATGTAAAAAATAAACTTATTGATAAAATCTTCCAAAAACTAATACTTAAATTGAGATCTCTATAAATGATAATTAAAGCTTATGAGTTAAATAAAATTGAGCTAAATAAATATAAACTATTTTTATTTTATGGTGATAACGAGGGACTTAAAGATGAACTAATAAAAAATATTATTGTAAAAAAAAAAATAGAGAAAACTACTTATTTTGAAAATGAAATATTGAAAGACTCCGACAATTTTATTGAGACTTTAAAAACAAAATCTTTTTTTGAAAATGATAAAATAATAGTTATAAAAAAAGTAACTGAAAAAATAAAAAATTTAATTGAATTAATTCATTCTGAAAAAATTAACGATATAACAATTATCCTTAATTCAAATTTACTTGAAAAAAAATCAAAAATTAGAAATTTCTTTGAAAAAGAAAAAGAAATAATATGTATACCGACTTATCCTGACACAAATGAAACTCTTTCAAAACTAGCGTTTGTTTTTTTTAAAAATGAAAAGATTTTAATTTCACAACAGAATATAAATTTAATAGTTGATAAGTGTAAAGGAGATAGAAATAATTTGAAAAATGAACTAGAAAAAATTAAAATATTTGCACAAAATAAAAAAAAAATATCAGCTGAAGATTTATTAAAATTAATTAATTTAAGTGAAAATCATAAAATAACTGAGATAATTGATAATTGCTTGGCTAAAAATTCCAACAAGTTACACAATATTTTAAATGAAAATAATTTCAAGAATGAAGACTGTATTATAATTTTAAGAACCTTTTTAATTAAGGCAAAGAAATTATTTAAATTATCAGTTGAATTTGAAAAAAATAGAGATGTTGTAAAAACAATTGCCTCTGCTAAACCACCAATTTTTTGGAAAGAAAAAGAAATTGTAAAAAGTCAAATACTGAGATGGGACTCTAAAAGTATCCTAAAATTAATTTATCTAATCAGTAAATTAGAAGTTGAAATTAAAAGTAATTTTAATAATTCTATTTTTATAACTTTAGATTTTATTTTAAGCCAAGGATATACAGATACTAATAATTAGATTTTATTATATCTATTATCTTATTTAATTGTTCAATATCGTGATAAGAAAATGTAATTGAACCTTTATTTTTTTTATTATTTTTAATTGATACATTTAAACCAATTTTATCAGAAATTGACTGTTCTAAATTTTTTATATTTGGATCTTTTAAATTGTTAATAGAAATCTTTTTTTTCTTAAAAATTTTAACAAAATTTTCTGACTGACGAACTGATAATTTTTTTTCGATTATTTTATTTGCTACAAAAACAGAATTTTCTAGACCAACTAATATTTTAGCATGACCCGCAGAAATTTTTTTCTCTTCAATAAGCTTTATAACTTCTATAGGAAGGTTTAATAATCTAAGAGAATTAGTAATATAACTCCTGCTTTTTCCTATAAATTTTGATACCTTTTCTTGATCGTAAGAAAATTCATCAATTAATCTTTTATAACCTTGAGCTTCCTCTAGTGGATTCAAATCATGCCTTTGAACATTTTCAACTATAGCAAATTCTAATGATTTAAGATCATCAGCCTCAGTTACAACTACTGGAATATCATGAAGTCCTGCTCTACGAGCCGCTAACCATCTTCTTTCCCCAGCTATAATCTCAAATTTTGAATTATCAGACTTTGAATTTCTTACTATAATTGGTTGGATTACACCACGTTCTTTTATCGAATTAGTCAGATCATCTAAATTTTCTTCGTCAAAATTTTTTCGTGGTTGAAATTTGTTTGGAAAAATATCACTTAATAACAATTTATTAGTTTTAGGCTCAACTTTTGTTTCACCGATCAATGATGATAATCCTCTTCCTAAACCTTTTTTAATTTTATTCATTAAGCAGCACTACCTAAATTATTCTCCTGATTTATAAATTCATCTGTGAAACTATAATAAGATTTACTTCCTGGACAGTTTTTGTCATAAATCAAAACTGGAACTCCGTGAGATGGAGCTTCAGATAATCTTACATTTCGAGGTATGACGGTCTGATATACTTTATCTTTAAAATAACCTCTTGCTTCTTGTTCAACTTGAGACGATAGCTTATTTCTTCTATCATACATCGTCAAAAGTATACCTTGAATTTCTAATTCTGGATTTAAGTTAACTTTTACTCTTTCAATAGTTTTCATTAATTGAGTTAAGCCCTCTAATGCAAAAAATTCTGTTTGAAGAGGCACCAAAAGTGAATTCGAGGACACTAAAGCCATCACAGTAAGTAAACTTAAAGATGGAGGGCAATCTATAAGAACATAATCATATATGCCTCCAGAATCATTTAAATATGCGGTTAATTTCGTTTTTAAAATAAATGCTCTATCACTGTCACCTGCTGTTTCAACCTCTAGCCCAGATAAATCCACGTTTGAACTAATCAAATCAAGGTTTTTAAACTTTGTTTTCTTTATAACATCTGAAATCAACATTGTGCCGTTAAGTATTCCATATATAGTTTGATCCGATTGTTCGATATTAGATAATCCTAATCCTGTTGTTGCATTTCCTTGTGGATCAAGATCTATAACTAAAATTTTTTTACCTTGCTGGGATAACGCTGAAGCTAAATTAATTACTGTCGTAGTTTTACCAACCCCACCCTTTTGATTTATTATTGAAATTATTTTCATGAAATTTTTTTTTTAATTTTTTTAATATTTAGTATAAATGAGTCCTCACTTGTTAAACTTTTTTTTTCTTCATAATCTAAATGCCATCCTTGAAGTGCATCATTAAGTATTTTTCTTCCACTACTACCCATAAAAAAAATTATATTTTTATATTTTTTAAAATTTTCATTAACTAAGTTTAAAATTACCGGCATTGGTTTAAAGGCTCTAGACATTATTGTTCCGGTTTCAATATTTTTAACTGTAAAAATATCTTTTTGAATTATCTCTGTGTTCAAATTCAATTTTTTTGACACTTCTTTTAAAAAAACGCATTTGTGGTGGCTTTTTTCATATAGTTTAACTTTCATACTATTTTTAATTTTTTTCATGACTACAGCTACAATTAAGCCAGGCATTCCACCTCCAGATCCTAAATCAGAGGTTGTATTATAATTTAAATCAACAAAATCAATGATTTGCGCTGAATCAATTATATGACGTTCTCGTATGGCTTCTTTTTCATACATTTTTTTGCTAATTATGTTAATTTTCTTATTTTTTTCTTGAATCAGTGAAATTAGGCTTTCAAGTTCATTACAAGTTTCACGTGAAACATCTAAATTAGAAATTTTAGAGTAAGAATTTAAAATTAAATTATCCATCAAGCTATATGCTTAATAGACTTTCTTTTGACGTGTGACAACAAAATATATACAGCTGCTGGCGTAATTCCATCGATTCTTAGTGCCTGACCCATAGTTTTAGGCTTTATTTCCTTAAATTTTGCCTTAACTTCATTAGAAAGACCAGAAAATTGGTCATAATCAATATTATCAGGGATTATTAAATTCTCATCCCTTTTAAAAGCTAGGATATCAGCCTTTTGTTTTTTCAAATAACCTCTGTAATGTGAATTAATTTCAATTTGTTCATCAATATCATTACCATGGTCTAAAATTTCAGGCCATATAACTCTAATTTTTCTCATATTAACCGATTTTTGAGTTAAAATTTCTTCAGCTGATCGAAATACACCATCTTTAGCTATTTTAATTCCAAATTTCTCAGCTTTAGAGGGTGAAATATTCAAATTAGTCATCTGTAATGATATTTTGCTTAATTTTTCAAATTTATCCTCAAATATCTCTTTTCTATTATTAGAGATTAAACCAATATTAATTCCTTTGTGGGTAAGTCTTAAGTCAGCATTATCTGATCTAAGGCTTAATCTATATTCAGCTCTAGATGTAAACATTCTATAAGGCTCAGCAACACCCTTGGTTACTAAATCATCAATCATTACTCCAATATATGCATCTGATCTATCAAGGATAAAAGGCTCCATTTTTTTGAGTGAGAGGGCAGCATTAATCCCAGCTATAAGACCTTGGGCTGCAGCCTCTTCGTATCCTGTAGTTCCATTTATTTGACCAGCAAGGTATAGATTCTTTATTTTCTTTGTCTCTAATGTTAAAAAGAGTTCTCTAGGGTCAATATAATCGTATTCTATAGCATATCCTGGTCGTATAACTTTAACATTCTCTAAACCATTGATATTGTTGAGTATTTCATATTGAACAACCTCAGGTAGAGATGTTGATATGCCATTTGGATAAATTGTATGATCATTAAGGCCCTCTGGCTCTAAAAATATCTGATGTCTAGTCTTATCTGCAAATTTTATTATCTTATCTTCTATTGAAGGACAATATCTTGGACCAACACCTTGGATGCTACCAGAATACATTGCACTTTTAGATAAATTCTTTTCTATAATCTTATGAACCTTTTCATTAGTATAGGTCATAGAGCACGATACTTGTTTGTTTAGATTTCTTTTTGTTAAGAAAGAAAAAAAATAAGGTTCATCATCTGCAAATTGTTTTTCCAATTTTTCAAAATTAATAGTTCTAGAATCTAACCTTGGTGGTGTCCCAGTTTTTAGCCTACCTATTTTAAAATTATATTTCTCTAACTGTTCACTTAAACCAGTGCTTGGCTTTTCATTAAATCGACCAGCAGGAGTTCTTTCATTACCTATATGTATCAAGCCGTTTAAAAATGTGCCAGTTGTAAGTATTAACTTATTACAACTTACTTTATTACCTTTTGATGTTAAAAATCCACTTATTTCATTATTATTAAAAATAAACTTAATTACAGGATCAGAAAAAATGCTTAAATTACAGTAGTTTACAAGTTTTTCTTGCATAAATTTACGATATAATGATCTATCAGATTGAGTTCTTGGTCCTCGCACTGCTGGACCTCTACTTCTATTTAACAGTCTAAACTGTATTCCAGACTTATCAGCAACCTCGCCCATAACCCCATCTAAAGCATCAATTTCTCTCACCAGATGACCTTTTCCTAAACCACCAATGGCAGGATTACATGACATTTCTCCTATGGTATTTTTATTGTGAGTGAATAGAGCAGTGTTAACTCCAAGTCGTGCGGATGCTGCAGCTGCTTCACAGCCTGCATGACCTCCACCGATAACTACTACATCAAAAGATAAATCTTTTTTCATGATGTAAATTTATATTTGATTAAGATTTTTACAAGATTTGAGTTTTGTTGCTTAAATAAGCGTTATTTATCAACGAAAATTAACAAAAAAGGTCTAAAAATCAAGGAAAATTGATATTATTTTCCAATACAAAAATCGTTGAAAATACTACCTAATATCTCCTCTACATCAACTTTACCAACGATCATACCTAATTGTCTCGTAGCAAGTCTTAAATCCTCAGCAGCCTTATCAAAATCATTTTTATCATTCTTGTCTGCAAAATTTTTTAAATGATCAACACATTGAATCAAATGCTGTCTATGTCTTTCCCTAGTAATTAAGATATCTTCCGCAGATATAAATTTATTTTTTAAGTTTTTTTTTATTTCTAAAATTAATTTTTCAATATTGAAATTATCCTTTAGTGAGATTAGTACGTGGTTAAATTTAGTAACTTCATGATCTAATTTGCCTTTTAAAAGATCTGATTTATTAACTACTAATATTGCATCTTTTTTTAACAAGTCACTCAAAAAACCGCTTAAATCAATGTTTTTGGCATCAACTACCACTAGTTTTAAGTCAGCATGTTCGGCTTTATTAAGAGATAATTTAATTCCTTTTTTTTCAATTTCATCTCTTGAATCTCTTATACCTGCCGTATCTGACATGATAACGGGATAGCCATCTATATTTAAGTGAGTTTCAATGACATCTCTTGTCGTGCCTGCGATCTCAGAGACTATAGCGACTTCTCTGTTTGATAAATTATTTAATAAACTTGATTTGCCAGCGTTTGTGGGCCCTATAATTGCAATTTTAAAACCTTCGCGGATTATTTCTCCAACCTTTTGATCATTTAAAATTTTATTAATTTCATTCAAAACATTTGAGGAGTCTTGTTTTATTTTTTTAAAATTTTCTTCTGGTAAATCTTCTTCAGGGAAATCTATTTTTGCTTCAACAAACGACAAAATTTTCAATAATTTTTCTCTTAATTGATTGAATTTTTCAGAGGTTTTTCCTTTCATCATTTTTACTGCTTGTAATCTTTGAATTTCAGTTTCAGCAGAAATTAAATCAGCAATACTCTCAGCTTTTAGTAAATTTATTTTACCATTTTGAAAAGCAAGTTTTGTAAATTCACCTGGCTCAGCTAATCTACAATTTTTTACTTTTGATATCTCTTTTTGAACAGCTAAAATCCCTGCCTTACTTCCATGGACGTGAATTTCAGCCATATCCTCTCCTGTATAGCTACCAGGGCCTGGAAACCAGATAATTATGCCCTCATCAATTAGGTTAGAAGTGTTGATATAGTTAATTTTTTTTAAGGTTGCCATTCTTGGGGTAGGGAAGGGCTCATTCGTCATCTCTTTAATAACTTTATATGTTTCTGGTCCAGAAATTCTTATTACAGCTACACCTGAAACCCCAGGACCAGATGATAAGGCAAATATTGTCATTCTGTGTAAGTATAGTATTTAATTCATACTATAATATAATTTATTTAATGGAAGACATAGAATACTTAAAAAAACAAATCACGACTATTGTAAATCTTTATAATACTAAAAGGTTTTTAGATGTAATTCATAAAGGTAAAGTCCTCTTAAAAAAATATCCTAATCAAATAATTTTGTATAATGCTGTATCATTATCTTTATCAGCGATAGAGAAACATTCGGAAGCTTTAGACATGCTAAAGAAGGCTCTTAGTGTTCAGCCTAATAACATTTTTGTTTTAAATAACCTTGGCCTTATAAATAGTAAACTAAATAATAATAATATTGCAAGAGATTATTATGAGAAAGCTCTATCTATTAATAAAGATTTTATAGATGCTCTCGTAAATTTGGGAAATTTAGAACTTGCTGATAACAAAACTGATAACTCAGCTATTCATCTTAGGAATGCATTAAAGTTAAGTAAATCTAAACAAACCGATGAATTAATTTATATGGCATTAGGAAATTATAACCAGCAGATAGGAAATTTTAAAGAGGCAATGAATAACTTTATTTCTGTAAACAAGTTAAATCCAAATAATACAGCTGCAGATAAATCTATTAGTTTAATTCATAAATATGAGAGTAAAGATGATAAACATTTATTGTCTATGGAGGCCAAGTTAAATCTAAATTTAAACGATGAAAGCTTTCAGAGATTATACTTTGCTCTTGGTAAGGCTTATGAAGACATCAAAAATTATAAGAAATCTTTTGAATATCTTTCTGCTGGCAATAAAATTGCTGATAATGAATTTAAATATAATATTAGTGATGATATAACCTTTTTTTCACAAATTAAAAATTTATTTGAAAATTATAAAAATGGATTAGATGTACCATCAAGTAAAGAGATAATATTTATACTTGGAATGCCAAGGTCAGGCACTACACTGGCTGAACAAATTATATCTTCCCATAAAGATGTATATGGTGCTGGAGAATTAAATTTTTTAACTGAGGCAATCAATATGAATTTATTAGAAGATAAAAAATTTTCAAATTCTTTAGAGACTTTAACACATGAAAAACTTATAAAAACTCAAAGTCATTATTTAGATAAAATAAAATCATTTAATCATAAGGAAAGGTATATTACTGACAAAGCACCACTTAATTTTAAGTGGATTGGTTTTATTAAAATTTTATTTCCAAATTCTAAGATAATTCATTGTGAAAGAAATCCAATGGATGTTTGCTATTCTAATTTTAAAAATTCTTTTCAATCTTATTCATTATCATTTTGCTACAACATCTACAAACTTGGTACTTTTTATAATCTTTATAAAGACTTAATGACTTTTTGGAATGAAAAATTTCCTACTAGCATTTATAATCTTTCCTATGAAAAATTAATTAACAATCAAAAAAGTACTACAGAAAACCTACTTAAATTTTGTAATTTAAATTGGGATGAAAATTGTTTAAGTCCCCAAAAAAATAAAAAGAATGTTGCAACTGCTAGCCTCGCTCAAGTTAGATCTCCTATATACGGATCATCTATTAATAAATGGGAAAAATTTTCGGAAAACTTAGATGATTTAAGAAAGATAATTTTAAAAGACTAGGCAGGTTTATTCATTGAATTAAAAAATTCAGAATTATTTTTTGTATCTTTAAGTTTAGAATTTATAAACTCTATTGCATCCATAGTTCCCATTGGAGCTATGATTCGTCTTAACACGTTCATTTTTTGAAGATCATTTTTATCAAATAATAATTCCTCTCTTCTTGTTCCAGATTTTGTAATGTCTATAGCAGGATATATTCTTTTATCAGCAATTTTTCTGTCTAGCACAGTTTCACTGTTTCCAGTTCCTTTAAATTCCTCAAAAATCACTTCATCCATTCGACTTCCTGTATCAATAAGAGCGGTAGAAATTATTGTTAAAGAACCACCTTCTTCAATATTTCTGGCTGCTCCAAAAAATCTTTTTGGTCTTTGCAACGCATTAGCATCAACACCACCAGTTAAGACTTTACCAGAACTTGGTATCACAGCATTATAGGCTCTGCCCAATCTTGTAATTGAGTCTAAAAGTATAACTACATCTTTTTTATGCTCAGTTAATCTTTTTGCTTTCTCTATTACCATCTCTGCAACTGCTACATGACGTTGTGCTGGTTCATCAAAAGTGGAGCTAATCACCTCTCCTTTTACCGTTCTTTGCATGTCTGTTACCTCTTCTGGACGCTCATCGATTAATAATACTATC
This sequence comes from uncultured Pelagibacteraceae bacterium, assembly GCA_902602105.1. Next base: position 1,136 of record CACKPP010000001.1, on the reverse strand, counting down.
AAATAACATTCTGGATAGTTTTTTGCTATAGAGTTTGCAATACTTTGAAGAATCATTGTTTTACCTGCTTTAGGTGGTGAGATAATAATTGATCTCTGTCCTTTACCAATAGGACTAACTAAATCAATTAATCTTGGTGTCAAATCTGGTTTTTTTTCGGTTTTGTTTATTTCAACTTCCATTACTAGCTGCTTATCTGGATAAAGTGGTGTTAAATTATCAAATGCTATTTTATGTCTAGATTTTTCAGGTTCTTCAAAATTAATTTTACTAACCTGAAGTAATGCAAAATATCTTTCGCCTTCTTTGGGGGCTCTAACCGGACCTTCCACGGTATCTCCAGTTCTTAAACCAAATTTTCTAATTTGACTTGGACTAACATATATATCGTCTGGTCCAGGTAAATAATTTGATTCCATTGCTCTAAGAAAACCAAATCCATCTTGTAAAAGTTGCAGCACTCCCGCACCCGTTATTTCCTCTTTTTCTGCTACTTTTTTTAAAATAGCAAAAAGAATTTCTTGTTTTCTTAAGGTGCTAGCGTTCTCAATTCCAAGTTCCTCTGCCTGGGTAATAAGTTGTTCTGATGATTTAAGTTTTAACTCTTGTATATTCATGATTAAAAATTATTAAGGACTTAATAAGTGTTACTAATATATATGCTATTAAAATTTATTCAACCCTAGATTGGCTTAAAAATTACAATAAAAACAATTAAAATTAACAATAATGTTGGTATTTCGTTAATATAGCGATAAAATTTCGAAGTCTTCTTATTTTGATCCAATTTAAATTGATTAAGCAACAGTCCAAGATAATAGTGATAAACAGTTAACAAAGTCACTAGAATTAGTTTTAATTGAAGCCAGAAATTAGCTAATTGCTCGAAACCTATTTCATGAATTAATACTAAGCCAAATAACCAGCTTAATATCATAGCTGGTGTCATAATATAATAAAATAATTTTCTTTCCATCGTTTTAAATACACTTGTAATAACTTCATTATTATTTTCAGAGTGATAAACAAATATTCTAGGTAGATACAAAAGACCGGCCATCCAAGAAATAACAGCTATCAAATGCAAACTCTTAAATAATAAATAACTATTCATAACTTAAACATGGACATTTCTT